>NZ_VFTA01000012.1:0-179847 GCF_007003935.1 Mesorhizobium sp. WSM4310 | reverse complement strand
AGATCCGGGTGATTTCCTTGTCGAAGGCGCGGCGGTTCCGAATCTGGGTCAACGGGTCCGTATCGGCCAGCCGCTTGTATTCCTCGAGCTTCGACTTGACGCTTTCGAGTTCGGCCGTCTTGTCGCTGAGCGTCGAAGCGATCTGCTTGCCGTGATCGATCGTCGAATTGGTGGCAACGGCCATGGCGTTGGCGATTTTTTGCAGAAGGTCCTGCGAGAGCAAGCTGCGGCCATTCAGGCCGTTCGATGTCTCGTCGAGGATCCTGCCGTATTTTTCGATGTGGCTGCGTTCGCTCCGCAAAAGCGCCGCGACCTCCTCGAGTTCCCGGGCGATGACGTCCCGCGCGTGCTCGACGATGCCGGGGCCGTGGTTCTGGGCAAAGAAGGCGCGTCCGATCTTATCCAATTCATCCTGCGTCGGCCGGCTGCTCAGCGACACGACGGCGAGACTGAGCTCGCGGTTGGTGCCGCTCAATGCCTCGTAGAAGATTTCGTAGTTGCGCGGCAGGCCGAGGACGCCAAGCTGGCGCATGGTCGCGACAACCGTGGCTGCGATGTCGGTGTTTCGTTCGGTCGTGGCTGCTGCCGGCTGCATGTCTGATCCACTCTTCCCCTCGGATCCCGACGCGGAATTTGCGGGTTCCATTGATCGCCGACCTGGGGAGCGCGACCCGATAGTCCAGAACATCTTGCGAAGAGACGCGTCCCCACCCGCCATCTTCGCTTGGCGTGACCATAGATGCGGTGGCGCTAAAGTTTCCTTAATCCGCACGACCTCCATGGGTTTTTCGCTACCTGTGGCTGTAGAAGCATAAATCTTGTACCACCACAGCGGGAAAGCGTCCGGTTTGAGGGCTTTGACTTCGAAATCCGCCTGTTGTGCCGATGGAATTTCGAATCTGTCACGCCAATCGATGTCGCATTTGCTTGCGCGCAACCACCGCAAAGCTGGAATCCTGGCAATGATGCTGGGCGAGGTTTCTCCAGGAGCGCCGAAATGAGTGACAGTCACCAGGGATCATGCCTGTGCGGAGCGGTCCGCTTCCGGACAAGGGGAGCATTGCGCGGCGTCGTCTACTGTCATTGCTCGCAATGCCGGAAGCAAAGCGGGCATTTCTATGCCGCGACCAATGTCGCCGACGCCGACATCGTGATCGAAGGCGCCGAAAGCATCACATGGTATGAAGCGTCCGCTTTCGCCGGGCGCGGCTTCTGCAAGACTTGCGGCTCCGTGCTGTTCTGGAAGCCAAGGGCTCAAGATTATATTTCGGTCATGGCGGGAGCGTTCGACAAGCCGACAAGTCTCAAGGGCGACTGTCATATCTTCGTTGGTGACAAGGGCGACTATTATTCGATCGACGACGGGTTGCCGCAGTTTGAAAAGTCGACGCCTTCGATAGCGGTCGCTGAATGAATTTTGGACAAGACGCCTTATTCCCTTGATCGGGCCGTTGCTTTATCTCGTGCCGGTAACTCGCAAAGAGGTTTGGGCATGCAGCGGCTGATCGACGCTTTTTTCAATTCGGTGCGGGCGTTTCGCAAGCTGGCCGCCAGCGAGAAGGCTTTCCAACAGGAACTGATGCTGCTGGTGCTCGCCTTGCCCGCTGCGTGGTTCGTTTCAGTCTCCTGGCGTGGTTATGCGCTTCTGGTCGGGGCGGTGCTGTTGCTGATCATGGTCGAGGTGCTGAACACCGGCATCGAGGCGGCCTGCGATGCCTTCAGCCGCGAGTTCAATGTCGACATCCAGCTGGCCAAGGATTGCGGTTCGCTGGCGGTGCTGATCTCGGTGGTCATCGTCGCCGGCGTCTGGGGCATCGCGCTCATCGAGCGGATCACCGGCCTTCCAATCTGACCTTCCGAGCGAGGCCGGCGGCATCACTGCTCCCGGCGACGTTCCCACTTGGCGATGTGGCGGGCGACAAGCCAGGCCAGCACGGCCACGGTGAGGCCAATGCCGAGCCCGATGAACAGCCGCTCGTGGCGCATCAGCGCCTGGCCGACGAAATGCTCGGCGCCCAGCCCGAAGACATAGCCGATCGTACTGAACAGCACCGCCCAGATCGTCGATGAGATGGCGTTGAGGATAACGAAGCGGGGTGCTGCTATGGTCGACAGGCCGGCCGCGATGCCACCAACCAGGCGCATGCCGTAGACATAGCGATTCGACAGCACGAAGATGTTGGGATGGGTGTTGAGCAGACGGTAGGCGCGGCGGAAGCCCGGCCGCCTGCGCAGCCTGACGACATGGCGGTTATCGGCAAAACTTCTGCCCAGGATGAAGAAGCAGGTGTCGCCGGCGAAGGCGCCGAGCGCTGCCGCGACAACAGCGTGCCACAGCACGAAAACATTCTGGTGGGCGAAGAAACCGCCGAGGATGGCGGCGCTTTCCCCTTCGGCGACGCAGCCGAGAAAGACGGCAAGCAGCCCATATTGTTCGATGAAAGGATGGATCGCTTCGGTCATGAGGCCGACTGCTGCCGCGCCAGCCTCTCGTCGATGCGCTTGACCGCTTCCGTCAGCCGCACGATCTCGTCGCGCATGCCGATGATCTGGCTGTGGCGCAGTTCATCGAGTTTCTCGTGCAGCGCCATGATCTCGATCTCGGCCTTCAGATTGACCTCATAATCATGGGCGGCGTCGATGCGGTCGCGTTCGGTCTGGCGGTTCTGCGCCATCATGATCACCGGCGCCTGCAAGGCGGCGACCATCGACAGCACCAGATTGAGGAAGATGAACGGGTAAGGGTCGAAGGCATCGCGCGTCAAAAGCCAGACATTGCCGACTGTCCAGACAACCAGGAAAGCGATGAAGCCCAGGATGAAGGACCAGGAGCCGCCGATGCGGGCGATCGTATCGGCGAGGCGGTCGCCAAAGGTCTGGTGGAAAGCGACGGCCTTGTTGGTGTCCCTGGAGATCGTGGTGCGCTCGAGCGTCGATTGCAGCACGCGGCTCTCCAACTGGCTGAGGCCGTCCGGCCGTCGCTTGAGCCAGCGGTTCGCTAGGTCGTCGATTGTCTTGTTCATGGCCGTCTCCGTCGTCAGTGGAGATAGACGTAGAGGCTGCCGCCTCTCGCGGGAAGTGTTACATTCAAGCCAACAGCGAGGGACCCATGGCCGATTTCCAGAAAATTCGCCTGCGCGCGGCAAAGCGCAAGGGCGGCGAAGCCGAGCTTGCAACGCTGCTTGGGCCAGTGCCCGACAATGCCGCGGTCGCCGATACCCCGGACGACCGCATTCTCTCGACCATGGCCGAGCGGATCTTTGCCGCCGGTTTCGTCTGGCGGGTCATCGAGCAGAAATGGCCCGGTTTCGAGGAGGCGTTTCTGCGCTTCGAGCCGAAGCGGCTGTTGTTCCAGCCTGACGATTTCTGGCACGATCTGGCTTCCGACCAGCGCATTGTGCGCAACCCGCAGAAAATCAAATCCGTGCGCGACAACGCTGCCTTCGTCGAACGCGTGTCGAAGGAGCATGGCGGCTTCGGCGAATTCCTCGCCAACTGGCCTGCCGACGACCAGGTCGGGCTGATGGCCTATCTCGGCAAGCATGGCAGCCGGCTGGGCGGCAATACGGGCCAGTATTTCCTGCGCTGGCTGGGCTGGGATGCCTTCGTCATCTCGGCCGACATGGCAGCAGCGCTTCGTGACGCCGGCCTCGACATCGCCGAAAGCCCGACCTCGAAGAGGGACCTCGACAAGATCCAGGCGCAGATCAATCAATGGGTGGCGGACACCAGCCTGCCGCGCCGGCACATTTCGCGCATCCTGGCGATGTCGATCGGCGAGAACCATTCTCCGCAGTCGCTGCGCGAATATATGGGCGACGACTGATCGACGGTCTCGACACGACTGACCACGTCAATCGCTCCGACACGATTGATGATATCGGTCGGTCGGACACGAATGACGTCTGTCATTCGGTCGGGTTTGGTCCAAGCCAACGCCATTGCGAGGCGAATTGTGCCGCGCTAAGTCAGCAGGCATGACCAAGAAGCCCGACCTACTGCGCATCGCGATCGCCCAGCTCAACCCGACCGTCGGCGATGTCGCCGGCAATCTCGCCAAGGCCCGCGAGGCGAGGGCGGATGCCGCGCGCCAGGGCGCCGATCTCGTGCTCTACACCGAGCTTTTCCTCGCCGGTTATCCTCCCGAGGACCTGGTGCTGAAGCCGGCCTTCCTGAAGGCCTGCGAAAAGGCGGCGCAGGAGTTTGCCGCCGATACATCGGATGGCGGCCCCGGCGTCATCATCGGCACGCCGCTGAAGCGCAAGAGCGGGACGCACAATTCGATCGTCGTCGCCGATGGTGGCAAGATCATCGCCGAACGCTACAAGCTCGACCTGCCGAATTATGGCGAGTTCGATGAGAAGCGCGTGTTCCAGGCAGGACCCGAGATCCAGGGACCTGTCAATTTCCGTGGCGTGCGCATCGGCATTCCGATTTGCGAGGACATCTGGGGCGATGTCGGCATCTGCGAATCGCTGGCGGAAAGCGGGGCAGAAATCCTGCTGGTGCCGAACGGCTCGCCTTACTATCGGGCCAAGATCGATGTCCGCCATCAGGTCGTCATCCGCCAGGTCATCGAATGCGGATTGCCCATTACCTATGCCAATCAGCTTGGCGGTCAGGATGAGCTGATCTTCGACGGCGCGTCGTTTGCCATCGGCGCCGACAAGACATTGGCTTTCCAGATGAGCCAGTTCGAGGAAGCGGTCGACGTCATCACATGGAAGCGCGGGGAGGACGGCTGGGTCTGCTCGGAAGGGCCAATGTCGAAGATCCCCGAGCGGGAGGAGGCCGACTATCGCGCCTGCATGCTGGGCCTGCGCGACTACGTCAACAAGAACGGCTTCAAGAATGTGGTGCTCGGCCTGTCCGGCGGCATCGATTCGGCGATCTGTGCCGCCCTTGCCGTCGACGCGCTCGGCGAGGAGCGGTTGCGCGCGGTGATGATGCCCTACCGCTACACCTCGAAGGATTCGCTCAAGGACGCCGAGGATTGCGCCCGCGCGCTCGGCTGCCGTTATGACATCGTGCCGATCTTCGAGCCGGTCGAAGGTTTCCTGCATGCGCTGACGCAGCTCTTCGAGGGCACCAAGGAGGGCATCACCGAGGAAAATTTGCAGAGCCGTGCGCGCGGCACCATTCTGATGGCGATTTCCAACAAATTCGGCTCGATGGTGGTCACGACAGGCAACAAGAGCGAGATGTCGGTCGGTTATGCCACGCTCTATGGCGATATGAATGGCGGCTTCAATCCGATCAAGGACCTCTACAAGATGCAGGTCTACGCGCTGTCGCGTTGGCGCAACAGCCATGTGCCGCCGGGCGCGCTCGGGCCATCGGGCGAGATCATCCCGAAGAACATCATCGACAAGGCACCGTCGGCGGAGTTGCGCGAGAACCAGACCGACCAGGATTCACTGCCGCCCTATCCGGTGCTGGACGACATCCTCGAATGCCTGGTCGAGAATGAGATGGGCGTCGACGACATAGTCGCGCGCGGCCATGACCGGGCGACGGTGACGCGCATCGAACACCTGCTTTACATCGCCGAATACAAGCGCCGGCAGGCGGCACCGGGGGTGAAGATCACCCGTAAGAATTTCGGCCGCGATCGCCGCTATCCCATCACCAACCGTTTCAGGGATCGTGGGTAACGCGCAGTTCGTCCAATGGGCGAAAATACGCGATGCCGCGAGGCGAGACAGCCATGCTGGACTGTGAGATCAGCTTCGACCTTGCGCGAATCGACTTCCGTGCGACCTCCAACCTGCTGATGGCGAGCTATTGGGGGGCTGGACGCAGCGACGAGTTTCATCGCCGGGCCTTCGCCAATTCGTTCTGCGCCGCCGCCTACATCGACGGAAAGCAGGTCGGTTTCGGCAGGGCGATCACCGACCGCACGGTGTTCGCCTATCTCGCCGACATCATCGTCTGGCCCGAGAATCGCGGGCAGGGCATTGGCCAGCGGCTGGTGCAGGCACTCATCGATCATCCCGAGCTCGGCACCGTCTCGCACTGGAGCCTGTCGACCGGTGATGCGCATGGGGTCTACGAAAAGCTGGGCTTCAAGGCATCGACCGATGGCCGATACATGCGCTTGGACCGCACGCCTCAGTGACCGCAACGCGGCGAAAGCTCCCGCCGCCGTTGTTGCAAAATAATCGCATTGGTTGCACCGGATACGCTTTTTGGCAAGGCCCGTCTTGGCGTTGCATCAGAGCGTCTCTATAAGGACCACTCCGCGATTCATTTGCGGGAGGTCCGAATGGCAGTATTTAAAATGGTAATGCGAGGCCGCGAAGCCTAGGCCTCATCTGGCGCCGCGCGAAGGTCCGTCCTTCGCATCGGAGCCAAATTGAGCACAGGCTTATGCCGATGCCGGTCGCCGCCCGACTACGGGCGTGACGCCAAAATATGCCATTCCGCTTCTGGGCAATCATTCGCCCCTTGCGCGGCTTCTTCAATTTTCGACCTTACTGGGATCGGGCTCGTTTGCGCCCGAATGACATCATGGCTCGTTTCAAGATCGATTTGCGCGCGAGCGCCTTTCGCAGCGTTCTTGGTTTCACACTTACCCATTGGCGGCGCCAGCCCTGGCGGCTTTCGCTGATCATGGGTGGTTTCCTGCTGTCGACGCTGGCCGACGTCCTGACGCCGCTCTATTCTGGCCGCCTGGTCGACGCCGTCGCCAGCAGCGCCGGCGCGGACGCCATTGCCTGGAACGCCGCCATGACGGCGTTTTCGATATTGATGGCGCTTGCCTTGACGGGCGTCGTGCTGCGCAACCTGGCGTTCATGGGCATCGTCGAACTGACGCTGAAGATGATGGCCGACATTGCCGCCGATGCCTTCCATCGCGTCCAGCGCTTTTCCACCGACTGGCACGCCAACAGCTTTGCCGGCTCGACCGTGCGCAAGGTGACGCGCGGCATGTGGGCGCTCGACCTGCTCAACGACACCATCCTGATCGCGCTCTTGCCATCGGTCGTCATGCTCGTCGGCTCGACGCTGCTGCTTGGCTGGTTCTGGCCGCTGATGGGTGTGGTCGTTGCTGCCGGCTCGGTGCTGTTCATCATGGTGACGGCGATGCTGTCGCTTGGCTTTGTCGCGCCGGCGGCCAGGCTCGCCAACACCTGGGACACGCGCCTTGGCGGTTCGCTTGCCGACGCTGTCAGCTGCAACGCCGTGGTCAAGGGCTTTGGCGCCGAGGAGCGCGAAGAGCGCCGCCTTGCAAGGGTTGTCGCCAAATGGCGGGCGCGCACGCGGCGCACCTGGGTGCGCGGCACCGTCAACGGCACCACGCAAGGGGCGTTGCTGCTGGTCATGCGCGCCGCGGTGATCGGCCTGTCGCTGCTGCTGTGGTCGTGGGGGCAGGCGAGCGCCGGCGACGTCGCCTTCGTGCTGACCTCGTTCTTCGTGCTGCAGGGCTATCTCAGGGATATCGGCACGCATATCCGCAATTTGCAGCGTTCGATCAACGACATGGAGGAACTGGTCGATTTCCAGTCCGAACCGCTCGGCATCGAGGACCGGCCCGGCGCCAGGCCGATCCGGATCACGCAAGGGTCGATCAGCTTCGACAAGGTCACTTTTCACTACGGCAATCACCGGTCGCCGCTCTATCGCGACTTTTCGGTCGATATCGCGCCGGGTGAACGCGTCGGGCTCGTCGGTCACTCCGGTTCGGGCAAGACGACATTCGTCAAGCTGATCCAGAGGCTCTATGACGTCAATGCGGGCAAGATCCTGATCGACGGCCAGGACATCTCGCAGGTGGCGCAGGCGTCGCTGCGCGGGCAGATCGCGATCGTCCAGCAGGAGCCGATCCTGTTCCATCGCTCGCTGGCCGAAAACATCGCCTATGCCAGGCCAAACGCGACGCAGGAGGAGATCGAGCATGCCGCGAAGCTGGCCAGCGCGCATGACTTCATCACCAGCCTGCCAAAGGGTTATGGCACGCTGGTCGGCGAGCGCGGCGTGAAATTGTCGGGCGGCGAGCGGCAGCGCGTGGCCATCGCGCGCGCCTTCCTGGCCGATGCGCGCATCCTGATCCTGGACGAGGCGACGTCGAGCCTCGATTCGGAATCGGAGGTGCTTATCCAGCAGGCGATGGAGCGGCTGATGGTCGGCCGCACCACGCTGGTCATCGCGCACCGGCTGTCGACGGTGCGAGCGCTCGACAGGCTGCTGGTCTTCGATCGCGGCAACGTCGTCGAGGAAGGCTCGCATGACGAACTGATCCGGCTGAAGGGTGGCATCTACCGCCGCCTGTTCGAGCGTCAGGCGCTCGAACTCACCAAGGGACTGGTCATCTGACCTGAGATGGCCTCCGCCATCGGCCGGAGGCCATCTCCATCAGGCGCTGTCAGACAGAGTGACCTGCGCGGCATACTTTTTTATAATGCCGGGGTACAACACGCTATTTCTACCACTGGTTGCGGGTTGTTTACGCAAAAGCAACCCAGGGATCGTAAGCCCGTGCCCTGGGATCAAACTGGTCAGCGCAGGATTTCGGCTTCACTATGCATCTTGCTTCCGAAGATACCGGTGCGGAAAAAGTAGCTGCGCCGCCGGTGCTGGCAATTCACCATGGCTCGGTTCGGCCACTCGCCGCCGAAGATCTCGAGCGGGTCGCCGCACTCTTCCTGACGAAGTTTCGCCGTCGGCGACGTCACCTCCTCGATCGCGCCATCGCTGAGACGGCCGAGTATATGAGAAAGATCTATCTCGACCCTGCCGGCCAGCCAGGCGCGAGCAACGCTCTTGTCCAGATCAACCCGCAGGGAGATCTGGGTGGCTTCCTCGGTGTCCTGAAGGCCCGCTACGAGCTCAACGGCGCGACATTGAATGCCGCGATCATCGGTCCGCTCATGGCTGACACCGGCACCGATCACGGTTCGGCCGGGCCGCAATTGCTGCGTGCCGTGCATCAAGGCGAATTCGATTTGCACCTGACCGATTCGGCCAACCGGGTATCCCTGGCCTTCGCGCGCCCGATGAAATACCAGTTGCTGCCGACGCATTGTCTGGGATGGACCCGCATTTTCCGCCCGGCCGCGGTGGCATCGGCCGTGGCGCGCGGTAAATGGCCGGGCCTGCCGCGCTTCGTGCTCGATCCCTGCGCCCGAGCATTCGATGCTTTTACGAGAAAAAGGTTCGAGCCGCCTGTCCAGCATTCCTCGTCACACCGGATCCATCGCGAACCGATGGATGCCGCGCTATTTGCGGAGCGGCTGCCGACCCTTGTCTCAGATTACTCGCTGCGGCCGCGCTGGCAGGATGGCGAGCTGCCACGGCTGCTGGCGCTGGCGGCCGAGAAACGGGCCGACGGCCCCCTTCATTTTGCTGGGACCTACGACGAAGCCGGTAAAATGCTCGGTTGCTACGCTTTCTACGGTCAGGCCGGCGGCATCGCGAACCTGCTGCAACTCCAGTCCTCTGGACCTCACTGGGGTGCGACGCTGGATGGCGTGATGGAGGACGCGTGGAATATGGGCTGCGCCGGCATCATCGGGCAGACGCAGAGCAGGTTCATGCCGCAACTCTTCAGCTACAAGAATGTCTTCTTCCGCTATGCCGGGGGGACGATGGTGCGCTCGCGCATCCCCGAGGTCGCGCAAGCGGTCCGCTCCGGCGACATCTTTATCGGTGGGTTGATGGGCGACCGCTGGACCCGCCTCAGTTCCGACGACTTCGGCCGCTGATCGCTTTCAACCAGCTGTTCTGATCGGATAAGGGCCATGCGCCGCGCATGGCCTCAGTCTTTTCATCGCCCGCATCATGTTCTATGTGTGCCGACCAGCGCGGGGGCGCATCTTGTCAATCACAAAGGCATCCGGTACGCCCCGCTCATGACAGTTACCGTTCGTTTCGCCCCGTCACCGACCGGCCGCATCCATATCGGCAATGCGCGCACCGCTCTGTTCAACTGGCTGTTTGCCCTGAACAACAAGGGCCGCTTCATCCAGCGCTTCGACGACACCGACATTGGCCGTTCGAAGCAGGAATTCGCCGACGCCATCCTCTACGACCTGCATTGGCTGGGCATCTTCCCCGATGCCACCGAATATCAGTCGCGGCGCTTCGAGGTCTATGACGCGGCGGTCGAGCGGCTGAAGGCGGCGGGCGTTCTCTACGCCTGCTATGAAACGCCGGAAGAACTCGACCTGAGGCGCAAGGTGCGCCGCACGCGGGGCCTGCCGCCGGTCTATGGCCGCGAGGCCCTGGCGCTGACACAGGAGCAGGTGGCCGAATACCAGGCCGACGGGCGCCGGCCGCACTGGCGCTTCCTGCTGCCCAATTTCACCAGCGATCCGCTGCAGCCCGAACGCACGGAGGTTCATTGGAACGATCTGGTGCGTGGCGAGGAAACGGTCGATCTCGCTTCGCTCTCGGATCCAGTGCTGGTGCGCGAGGACGGCACCTATCTCTACACTTTGCCATCGGTCGTCGACGACATCGAGATGGGTGTCAGCCACGTCATCCGCGGCGACGACCATGTCACCAACACCGGCGTGCAGATTGCCCTGTTCAAGGCTCTGGACGCCGAGCCGCCTGTCTTCGGCCACCACAATCTCTTGACCACCGTCTCGGGCGAAGGGCTGTCTAAGCGCAGCGGCGCACTCTCCATCGAAAGCCTGCGCGAGGATGGCATCGAGCCGATGGCCGTCGCGTCGCTCGCCGTTCTGGTCGGCACCTCAGAGAATGTCGCGGCCGCGCATGACCTCGCCGATCTCGCCGGCCACTTCGATCCGGCCGCGACCTCGAAATCATCGGCCAAGTTCGATCCGGACGACCTGTTCGTCCTCAACCGCGTGCTGATGCACCACATGCCGTTCGACGAGGCGCGCGACAGGCTGATGGTGCTTGGCATCTCCGGCGAACAGGCAGAGCCGTTCTGGCTGGCGGTACGCGGCAATCTCGACCGGCTTGCCGATGCGGTGGGCTGGTGGCGTATCCTGCGCGAGGGGCCGCAGGACAGACCGGAGTTCTCCGACGACGATCGTGACTTCCTCGGACAGGCCTTCGAAGTCCTGCCCGAAGAGCCCTGGAACGGAGCGGTCTGGAAGGACTGGACCGGCAAGATCAGGGAAGCGACAGGGCGCAAGGGCAAGGGGCTGTTCATGCCGCTGAGGCTTGCCCTTACTGGACTGCCTTCGGGGCCGGAGCTTGCAGATTTATTGCCGCTGATGGGTCGGGAAGGAACGTTGGCCCGACGACCCTGACCTTGCGCTGCTCCGGCGGCAAGGCGGATACCGGCGACGTCACCGGCTTGGCGGAAAGCCGCTTGATGGCGTCGCGGTCGAGCCCACCGTCCCCGTTGGCCAGGGTTTCCGGGTCGGCCCCCGGATCGGGCTTGGAGGCCGGCATGGGAACCAACGGTGCCGCTTCCGTTTCCGGCAGCGACTGTTGCGGGGCCGGCGGGTTGCCGCCAATGATCTGGAAGTTCTGCGCGGCATTGCAGCCGCAGGCCGGCGGCCGCGACATGTTGGACTGCATGTAGAGATAGGCGGTCGGCAGCTCGCTGTAGGGCCTTCCGGTGACCGATGAGGTCATCGAGGCCGAATCGTCGTCCATGCCGCGCGAATAGAAGACCTGTATCTCCGTGCCGGGGCAGCTGGATTCGCAATTCTTCTGGTCTCGCTCGAAATCGCCGACCGAGGCGGCATTCGACATCGGGAAGAAATAGCCGTCGCAGGTGCGCACGCAGGTGGTGTGGAACTCGCCGCCGGTGCCCGGAGCGTCTGGAACGCCGGGCAGGTTCAGGACGCGGCCGACATTGCGTTCCTCACCGGGATCGTCCGGCTGGTCAGGCGTGTCGCTCGGCTGGTCGTCGCCGCCGAAAAGCTGGTCGAACAGGTTGGTGTTGCCGTCTTCCTCGCGGTCGGCTTCCTGCAGCGGCGCGCGGCGCGGCGCAACCGTGTCGTCGCGGCAGCCATTGGCGTCGAGTGCGGCCAGGATGCGGCCACGGTCGCGACGCGAGCCGCCGCCACCGGCGAGTTGGGCACGCTTGGCCTGGAGACCGTCGAGATTGGCGTTCATGCGGTCGATGGTGGCGTTGAGCCCGGCGCATCGATTGATGTTGCGGGAAAACAGCGAAAACCCGCAACCGGCATTGTCCGCCTGGCTGCGGGCCTTGGAGATCTGTTCGCGCTGCCGGTCGATCGCGGCATCGTATTTGCGGATCATTGCCGGACCACCGCCGCCGCCACGCGAAGCCGCGGCAAGATCGGCCTCCAATTGACGGCAGACCCGCGAGGCGGCCTGTGGCTCGGCGATGGTGGCGCCTGACAGCAGGAGGCCAAGCAGCATGGCAGCATGCGCCCGCTTCAACCCTCCGCTTGTCATCCGCCTCAATCCCGCTGGCCTGTGCCCGCCAAACTACCCCGTTGCCGGTTAATCGTCTATTTCGGATGCGGTCCGCTACCTGCCCTCGATCGCGGCAGCGGGCGGGTTCAATCAGCCGGAAAGCGACGGGGCGCGGCAGATCTCTCCACCGACTGTCAGAACTTGTAATTCATACCGATCTTGACCGCGTTGAACGTGTTGTCGAACGTGGTGTTGGAGTTCGGGGCATAGTCGATGGTCTGGTCCCTCAGATCGACATATTGATATTCGAACTTCGCCGACCAATGGTCCGTGATCGCTTGCTCCAGTCCGGCGCCGATGGTCCAGCCAACCTTGGTGTTCTTCTCGGAAAAGCTATCGAGGGGACCGTCGAGATACCGGTTTTCGACGTTTCCAAACGCCAGGCCACCGGTGCCGTAGATCAGGCTACGATCGAGCGCGTAGCCCGCCCTGGCGCGCAGCGTTCCAAACCAGTCCACCTTGGTGTCGTAAACATCGCCCAAGCCGGAGGTGATCTCGTCGGAGTGCCCCTTGATGTCGGCTCCGGAAACATCGGCCTCGACGCCAAGAACCGCGGAGTTGATCTGATAGTTGTAGCCGATCTGCACGCCGCCCAGGAAACCATCGGTATCGTAATCCTGCGAACCCCGGATCGTTGGGGTGTTCGGCAAATTGTACGTCGCGTCAGTCCGTCCAAAACCGTAGCCAATCTGACCGCCGACATAGACCCCGGACCAGTCATGGACCGTCGCGGGCTCGACACTGATGGCGTCCGCGGCCAGAGCTTGTCCGCCGATCAGCGACAGCAATGCGGATGCGAGCAACAAGCCTTTCATGACGTCCTCGCCGTCAGATCAGATGCGCAACCATATCAGGTCGGTCTTCCCCGCGAAATCCGCTTCCGGGCAACGTTGATTTTCCGCAATCGCAAGTTGCCGGTCGGCAACACCCCGTTTGCAACAAGTTGTCGCCGGCACGTGAGGATGCCGCCCGGAAGACCGGGCCGGCCTGTTGAAGCCGGCTTCAGCCTAGTCCAGATTGGCGACGGCCTGCGCCTTGTGCGCTGCCTCGACCACGGCGAGAGCCGTCATGTTGACCACACCGCGCGACGTGACCGAGGGCGTCAGTATGTGCGCCGGCTTGTCGGTGCCGAGCAGGATCGGCCCCACATGCAGCGCATCCATCATGGCGCGCAACGCCGTCAGCGTGATGTTGGCCGAATCGAGGTTGGGGAACACCAGCAGATTGGCTTCGCCCTTGAGCCGCGAATGCGGATAGACGCGCTGGCGTAGATGCTCGGACAGCGCGGAATCGGCATGCATTTCGCCGTCGCACTGCAACTCCGGCGCGATGCGCGCCAGGATTGCCGCCGCCTGGCGCATCTTGAGCGCGCTTGGTGAATCGCGCGAACCGAAATCCGAATGCGACAGAAGGGCCGCCTTCGGCTCGATGCCGAAGCGCTGGATTTCCTCGGCCGCCAGCACGGTCATCTCGGCGATCTCCTCGGCCGTCGGGTCGACGGAGACGTGGGTGTCGGTGAGGAAGATGATGCCGCGCTGCGAAATCAGCATCGAAAGCGTCGACAGGTCATAGTCCTTGATGCCGGCGCGAGGGCCAATGATGAGCGTCACGTTGCGCAGATGCCGCTCGAAACGCCCTTCGAGGCCGCAGACCATGGCATCGGCGTCGCCACGCTTGAGCGCCAGCGCTGCGATCACGGTGTTGTCGGTGCGCACCATGGTGCGCGCGGCTTCCGTCGTCACGCCGCGCCGGCCGGCAAGTTCGATCAGCAGGTCGACATAGTGGCGATAGCGCGGATCGTCCTCGGGATTGATCAGGCCGAAATCGACGCCCGGCTTGATGCGCAGGCCGTAGCGCTTCAGCCTGACCTCGATGACGTGCGGGCGACCGATCAGGATCGGCTCGGCGATGCCTTCCTCGAGCACCACCTGGGCGGCGCGCAGCACGCGCTCGTCCTCGCCATCGGCATAGATGACGCGCTTGGCGCTCGATGCCTTGGCGGACGAGAATACCGGCTTCATCACCAGGCCGGAGCGGAAGACGAAGCGATTGAGCTTGTCGATATAGGCGGCGAAGTCGGTGATCGGCCGTGTCGCCACACCGGTGTCGCAGGCCGCCTTGGCGACGGCCGGCGCGATGCGCAGGATGAGCCTGGGATCGAAGGGCGAGGGAATCAGAAAATCGGGTCCGAAGATCGGCGTCTCGCCCGAATAGGCGCGTGCGGCGACGTCCGAAGGCTCTTCGCGGGCAAGGGCGGCGATGGCCCGCACCGCAGCCATCTTCATCTCCTCGTTGATGGCGCTGGCGCCGCAGTCGAGCGCGCCACGGAAAATGTAAGGAAAGCACAGGACGTTGTTGACCTGATTGGGAAAATCGGAGCGGCCGGTGCAGATCATGGCATCGGGACGCGCCGCGCGCGCCACTTCCGGCATGATCTCGGGATTGGGATTGGCGAGCGCCAGGATCAGAGGTTTTGGCGCCATGTGCTGCAGCAGTTCCGGCTTCAGCACACCCGCCGCTGACAGGCCGAGGAAAACGTCGGCGCCAGGGATGACATCGGCCAGCGTGCGCGCCTCGGTATCCTTCACATAGGGGTCTTTCCAGCGGTCCATCTCGTCGGTGCGGCCCTTGTAGGCGACGCCGAAACGATCGGTGACCCAGATGTTTTCGATGCGCACGCCGAGCGAGACCAGCAGGTTCAGGCAGGCAAGGGCGGCGGCACCGGCGCCGGAGGTGACGACCTTGATGTCCGAGATGGTCTTGCCGGCGAACTCCAGTCCGTTGAGCACGGCGGCGGCGACGATGATGGCGGTGCCATGCTGGTCGTCGTGGAACACCGGTATGCTCATGCGAGCTTTCAGCCGTTCCTCGACTTCAAAACACTCCGGCGCCTTGATGTCCTCGAGGTTGATGCCGCCGAAAGTGGGTTCGAGAGCGGCGACGGTCTCCACCATGCGCTCGATCTCGGGTGCGTCGATCTCGACGTCGAAGACGTCGATGCCGGCGAACTTCTTGAACAGAACCGCCTTGCCTTCCATGACCGGCTTGGAGGCCAGCGGGCCGATATTGCCGAGGCCGAGCACGGCCGAGCCATTGGAGACGACGCCGACGAGGTTGGCGCGCGCCGTGTAATCGGCGGCGGTTGCCGGATTGTCGCGGATCTCAAGACAAGGCGCCGCCACGCCGGGCGAATAGGCGAGCGCCAGGTCGCGCTGGTTGCCGAGCGGCTTGGTTGCCTGGATCTCGAGCTTTCCCGGCGTCGGGTGCTTGTGGAAGTAGAGGGCGGCTTCGTCGAGGTCCGAACGTGCCGTTTTCTTGTTCTCGCCTTCCATACGGCCGCTCCCTCGAAACCTGTGTCGGGAGTCCTTTTAGCATGCGGCCAAGATTTTTCGCGACGCTAATTGACGCGCCGGCAGCATTAAGTGGCGGTGCATAGAAAATCCTTAATATCAAGTTCTTATGGCAACTTCATGCCAGATGAGTCGCGCCGCTTCGCAGACCTTGCGATCAAAACGCGCTAACGTAGAGGCCGCCATCGACCGGTATGTTCTGGCCCGTGAGATAGCCGGCATGAACCGAGCAGAGGAAGGCGCAGATCTGGCCGAATTCCTCCGGCGTGCCGAGCCGCTTGGCCGGGACATCGGCGCTGATGCGGCTCTTGCGCGCGGCCGCCGCGGCAGGGTCCTCGACGGTGCCGGCCTCATGCGGGCCGCGCAGCCGGTCGGTGTCGAGCTTGCCGGGCAAGAGGCTGTTGATGGTGACGTTGCGGTCGATCACCGTTCGCGCTACGCCGGCGAGGAAGGAGGTCAGGCCGGCGCGCGCGCCCGACGACAGGTCGAGACCGGGAATTGGGACATAGACCGACAGCGAGGTGATGTTGACGATGCGGCCGAAGCCGCGCTTCGCCATGCCGTCGAGGACGGCCTGCACCAGTTCGATCGGCGTCACCATGTTCTGGGTCACGCCTTCGAGGATTTTCGCACGATCGAGTTCGCGGAAATCGCGCAGCGGCGGGCCGCCATTGTTGTTGACGAGGATGTCGGGCTCCGGGCAGGCGGCGAGCAGCGCCTTCTGCACTTCCGGTTTCGAAACGTCGCCGACGACTTCCGTCACCGTCACGCCGTAACGCGCGCGCAGTTCCGCTGCGGTCTTGGCCACCAGTTCGGCGTTGCGCCCATTGACGACGATATCGCAACCGGCCTCGGCCAGCGCCATGGCGCAGCCTTTTCCAAGACCCTTGCTCGAAGCGCAGACGATGGCCTTCTTTCCGCGGATACCAAGATCCATGACGATTTCTCCTGTGATTTGGCCGGCAAGCTAGTCCCTAGGCTGGACCAATCGCAACCGTCATACGGTTGTTGCATGAATCGGGGCATAGGCTGCGCGAAAGCAAGGATGAAATCGCGATGCCAGGCCACGAGCCCCGCACTTTCCGCAGCATGTTCATTTCCGACGTCCATCTCGGCTCGAAGGCGGCGAAGGCCGAGTTCCTGATCGATTTTCTGCGCCACCATGACGCCGATATCATCTATCTGGTGGGCGACATCGTCGATGGCTGGCGGCTGCGGCGCAGCTGGCACTGGCCGCAAAGCCACAATGATGTCGTGCAGAAATTGCTGCGCAAGGCGCGCAAGGGCGCCTCGATCACCTATATCGCCGGCAATCACGACGAATTCGCCCGCCAGTTCCAGGGCGTGCATTTCGGCGGCATCGTCGTCGCCGACCGCGCCATCCATGAAACCGCCGACGGCAAGCGCCTGCTCGTCATCCATGGCGACCAATTCGACACCGTCGTCCACAATCAGCGCTGGCTCGCCTATCTCGGCGACCACGCCTATGACGCGGCTATGAACGTCAACCGGGTGGTGACGCGGCTGCGCCAACTGCTCGGCCTGCCTTACTGGTCGTTCTCGTCCTGGGCCAAGGTCAAGGTCAAGAAGGCGGTCAACTTCATCGGCTCGTTCCAGACCGTGCTGACCGAGGAAGCCCGCCGCTCGCATGTCGACGGCGTCATTTGCGGCCATATCCACCATGCGGCGATCGAGAATTTCGACGACGTTCGCTACATCAACACCGGCGACTGGGTGGAGAGCTGCACGGCCGTGGTGGAGCACTTCGATGGCCGGATGGAAATCCTGACCTGGGCGCAGGTGCTGCCGGAGTCGTGGGACGAACCTTTCATCCCGATGCTCATCGAGGATCGGGTCGGGCAGGCGGCCTGACATGAAGGTCGCGACGACTTTAAGCGTCAATCATTGGTCCAGCCGGTTCCGCCTGCTTTTCCGCCATGTTAAGGGATCGATCCACGTCGCCGGCAGATCGAGCGCGGCGTAATTGGATCGATTCATGTCCCTGCCGCCGCTTTCGCCAGAACAGCTCGTCAAGCCGCGCCATTTCGAACTGCGCATGAGCCTGATCTTCGGCACACTGTTCATATCGCTCGGCACGCATCTGCCCTATTTTCCGCTCTGGCTGCAGGCCAAGGGGTTTCACGCCGAGCAGATCGCCGTCATCCTGGCCGCGCCCATGTTCCTGCGCGTGGTGACCACGCCGCTGCTGACGACGCTGGCCGATCGCGCGAGGGACCGCGCCAATGTCTATGTCGCGCTGGTGGCAGCCTCGCTGCTGCTCTCGGCGGGCTATTTCCTCACCCCGACCTACGCGATGGTGCTGGCTGTGTCGCTGGCGCTCACCGTTGTCTGGACGCCGCATTCGCCGATCGCCGATTCGCTGGCGCTTTCGGGCGTGCGCCGCTTCGGCTCGAACTATGCCAGCATGCGCAAATGGGGATCGATCTGTTATCTCTGCGCCAACGTCGCGGGCGGCTTCATCCTGGCGGCCACCGGACCCCAAGCCGTTCCGGTGATCATAGTCCTTGCCCTTGGCGCGGCGCTCGTCGCCGGGCTGCTGGCGCCGCGCATGGGGCGCCCGCGCAAGGCCTCGCCGTTGTCGGCAGTGGAAATCCAGCACGCGGCCCCGAGCCTGTTCAATGCCTATTTCCTCTACTTCACCTTTGGCGTCGGCATTATCACCGCCAGCCACGCCTTCCTCTACGGTTTCGTTTCCATTTACTGGAAATCGATCGGCATCAGCGATTCCGTCGTCGGCCTGCTGTGGGCATGGGGCGTGGTGTCCGAAGTCTGCATGTTTTTGTTTTTCAACCGCATTTTCGCTTCCGTGTCGGTCGTCAAGGTGATGGTGATCGCCGGCATCGGCTCCATCGTGCGCTGGATCATCTTTCCACTGGTCTGGCCGCTCGGGCTCGGCATCGCCGGCTTCTTCGCCGTGCAGTCACTGCACTCGGTGTCTGTCGCCATGGTGCTCATCGGCCTGCAGAGAATGATCGCCGAGACCGTCTCCGAAGAGCGCACGGGTGCGGCGCAAGGCATTGCCTATTTCTTCAACGGCTTCTTCATGGCCGCGGTTACGCTGGCTTCCGGCCCGCTCTATGACCGTCTCGGCGTCGATGGTTTCCTGGTGATGATCCCGATCGCGATCGCCGGCCTGGTGCTGATCGGGCTTGCTGCGCGCTCAGCCCCAAAGCGCCCGGTCCGGGGGGGAGACGAGCGATCCCTGGTAGACGAGACCCGGCACACGGTCGCGGGCAAGTAGCAGCGGACCGTCAAGGTCGACGAAATCGGCGTCCTGGGCGAGCAGCACCGCCGGCGCCATGGCAAGCGACGTGCCGACCATGCAGCCGACCATGATGCCGAAACCGAGCTCGCGGGCGCGGTCGCGCAGCATGAGCGCCGCCGTCAGTCCGCCCGACTTGTCGAGCTTGATGTTGACGGCATCGTAAAGGCCGACCAGCGTTTCCAGGTTCTTCGCCTCATGCACGCTTTCGTCGGCGCAGATCGGCACAGGATGGCCGATGTGGCGCAGGATCCGGTCCTGGCCAGCGGGCAAGGGCTGTTCGACCAGCGCAATGCCTTGCGCCGCCGCAAAAGCGAGGTTTGCCACGATGTTGTCGTCGGTCCAGCCTTCATTGGCATCGAGGATAATTCGGCTCTCAGGCGCGGCCTGCCTCACCGCTTGGATTCGGGCGATGTCGTTATCACCGCCGATCTTGACCTTCAGCAGCGGCCGGCCGGCATTGGCGCGGGCCTGTGCCGCCATCGCTTCGGCTTCGCCGAGCGACAGTGTGTAGGCGGTTTCCAGCGGGCGCAGCGGCGCCGGCCAGATTGCGTTTGCCACCGGCTTGCCGCTGATCTTGGCTTCAAGGTCCCACAGCGCGCAGTCGACGGCGTTGCGGGCGGCTCCCGCCGGCATAGCGTCGAGCAACGTGGTCCGGTCGATGCCACCGGCGATCCGCTCGCGCATGGCCTCAATCGCGGCGTGTACGCCGTCCATGGTTTCCCCATAGCGCTTGTAGGGGACGCATTCGCCGCGCCCGCTACGACCATCCTGGCTGATCGTGCATGTGATGACGTCGGCCTCGGTCTTGGAGCCGCGCGAAATGGTGAAGGTGCCAGCGATTGGAAAACGCTCCGCCTCAACCGAAATGACACGCGCCATATTTTTCTGCTCCGGCTGTGCGAGAAGGGTTGTCGGCAAATCGACAAGGTCGGACCCATCAGGCTAAACAGGACGCCATGTTGACCATCGGCAAGCGCGACGCAAGCGGCACCACCGCCTCGGAGGCTGACCACCAACCGCGCGTCGCGGTCGGCGAGGAGGGTGGCGTGCTCGGCTGCGCGTTCTCCGGAATCTGGACGACACGGACTGTGGCGCTGGTCGACGCCGACATGCGCAAGATCGAGAAACGAAACGGTTTCAAGACTTTGGCGCTCGATCTTTCGAAAATCGAGAAGATCGATACCGCCGGCGCCTGGTTAATCGACCGGCTCGTCAGCGCCTTCGAGAAGAAGAATGTCGAGGTTCGGCTGCAAGGCCAAAGCGAGATCGCCGCCATCCTGCTCGACGCGGTCGGCGAGGCTGTCCGGCGCGAACCCGAATCCGGCCCGGCGCGGCCGCCCAATATCGTCATTCGCGCCCTCGAGGCGGTTGGCCGGCGCGTCTACGAGATGCGTGACGATTTCCTCGCCTCGATGAATATTCTGGGCGCGACCATCCGCGGCGCGCAGATGAAGCTCGGCCGTGGCCATGCCGTCAACCCGGCGGCGATCTTCAACCAGATCGACCGCATGGGCGTCGGCGCCATTCCCGTGGTGGTGCTGATGTCGGCGATCGTCGGCGCCATCGTTGCCCAGCAAGGCGCCTACCAGCTCAGCTATTTCGGCGCCGACATCTTCGTCGTCGACCTCGTCGGCGTGCTGATCCTGCGCGAACTCGGCGTGCTGATGACGGCAATCATGATCGCCGGCCGCTCCGGCAGCGCGATCACCGCCGAGATCGGCTCGATGAAGATGCGCGAGGAGGTCGACGCACTGAAGGTCATCGGTCTCAATCCGATTGGCGTCCTGGTCTTTCCGCGCCTGGTTGCGCTGGTGATCGCCTTGCCGTGCCTGACGATCATCGCCAATTTCGCGGCACTCGGCGGCGGCATTGCCGCGGCCTGGCTCTACTCCGATATCCCACCCGCCGCATTCATCGACCGCCTGCGTGTCGCCATCGATCTCAGCACGATTTTCGCCGGGCTGATCAAGGCGCCGTTCATGGCCATGATCATCGGCACGATCGCCTCGGTCGAAGGCATGAAGGTCGGCGGCAGCGCCGAATCGCTCGGCCAGCACGTGACTGCCTCCGTGGTGAAGTCGATCTTCGTCGTCATCATCCTCGATGGGCTTTTCGCCATGTTCTACGCAGCGATCGAGTTCTGACACAATGGCGAAGGGCAATGGCATCAAGACGGTGGAAAAGGACGAGAACGAGATCGTCCTTTCGGTGCGTGACGTCACCGTTGCCATCGACGACAAGCTGATCCTCGACAAGCTTTCGCTCGACATCAAGCGCGGCGAGATCCTGGGGTTCGTCGGCGCTTCGGGCGCCGGCAAGTCCGTCCTGTTGCGCACCATTCTCGGGCTGATGCCCAAGCAGTCCGGAACGATCAGGCTGTTTGGCGTCGACGTCGACAAAGCAAGCGATATCGAGCGCCTGCGCATCGACATGCGGCTTGGCGTGCTGTTCCAGCATGGCGCGCTGTTTTCGGCGCTGACCGTGCAGGAGAATGTGCAGGTGCCGATGCGCGAATATCTCGACCTGCCAAGGAAGCTGATGGACGAGCTGGCACTGCTCAAGATCGAGCTGGTCGGGCTGCCGCCGGACGCGGCGCAGAAATTCCCATCAGAACTTTCCGGCGGCATGATCAAGCGCGCAGCACTTGCGCGCGCCCTGGCGCTCGATCCGGATATCGTCTTTCTCGACGAGCCGACGTCCGGCCTCGATCCCATCAGTGCTGCCGAGTTCGACGAACTCGTCGTCAAGCTGCGCGACACCATGGATCTGACCGTCTATATGGTCACGCACGACCTCGACACGCTGTTTACCGCTTGTGACCACGTGGCGGTGCTCGGCAAGAAGAAAGTATTGGTCGAGGGCACCATCGACGACATGCTGAAGAGCGAGGAACCGTGGGTGAAATCCTATTTCCGCGGAAAACGCGCCCGCCAACTTGATCTTGCCGCACGTGCATAGCCATAAGTGAAATAATGGAAACCAGAGCCAACTACGTCATTGTCGGCATCTTTACGCTGGTTGCGATCCTGGCGGCGTTCGGCTTCGTCTACTGGACGGCGGCGATCGGTGACAGGGGCGAGACGACGCTGCTGCGCGTGCGCATCCCTGGTTCGGCTTCCGGTCTTGGCCGCGGCAGCTTCGTGCTGTTCAACGGCGTCAAGGTCGGTGACGTCAAGCGCGTCTATATCGACGTCGACAATCCGACGGTCGCCATCGCCGACACCGAGATCGATCGGATGACGCCGATCACCAAGTCGACGCAGGCCGATATCGGGCTTGCCGGCCTCACCGGGCAGGCCAATATCGAGCTCAAGGGAGCCGATCCCAAGGAAGTGAAACTTCTCGATCAGGCCGAGAAGGAAGGCAAGGTCGCCGAGATCGTAGCCAACCCTTCCGCCGTGACCAATCTGCTGCAGACGGCGCAGAACATCTTCACCCGCGCCGACAAGGTGCTGTCCGAACTCGAGGGCTTCACCAGGGATGTTCGCGGGCCGCTGACACAGACTGTCCAGAACGTGCAGACATTCTCCGATGCGCTGGCCAAGAATTCCGACGGCATCGACAAGTTCCTGTCCAGCGTCAGCGCGCTGTCCGAAGAACTGAAGGGCGTGTCCGGCAAGCTCGACGGCACGCTGAAGGCGGCGGAGGGCCTGCTCAACGCCGTCGACAGGGACAAGATCAAGAGCATCGTCGCCAATGTCGATACGGTGACCGCGAACCTCAAGCAGACATCGCAGCAGCTCGACGGCGTGATCAAGAATGTCGACACGGCGGTCGGGTCCGTCAATGATTTCGCCAAGCAGACGCAAGGCACGCTGACCAAGGTCAACGGCGTGCTCGACGGTGTCGACCCGGCGCAGGTGCGTACGGCTCTGGCCAACATCCAGAAGGCCAGCGAAAACGCCAACAAGGCCGCCGCCGACATTGCAATGGTGACCGACAAGTTCGCCAACCGCGCCGACGATATCAATCAGACGATCAAGGACGCCAAACAACTCGCGCAGCGCCTCAACGATGCTTCGGTGCGGGTCGACGGCATTCTGGCCAAGGTCGACAATTTGCTCGGCTCCGGCGAGGCCAACGGCGTGATGGCGGACGCCAGGGCCACGCTGAAGTCGTTCAAGCAGGTCGCCGACACGCTGAATGCGCGCCTTGGCACCATCACCGACAATCTGTCGCGCTTCTCAGGCCAAGGCCTCTCGAATGTCGAGGCGCTGGTGCAGGACAGCCGCCGCTCGATCACCCGTATCGAGGAAGCGGTCACGGATCTCAGCCGCAATCCGCAGCGCATTCTTTCAGGTGGCGAGGGCGAGGTTCGGCAATTCGACGGCAGGGCGCGGCGTTGACTTCGGCGTCTGCTCGCCCCAAGAACATGAGCCGCGGATGCGGGTTGATCTTACGATCCGGGGACAACGGGGATCGCGCGTGAAGTCGGTATGGGTGAGAACGGGTGGATTGACACCGGCTGCGGCGCTGCTTGCGCTATCGCTTGCCGGCTGTGCGGTACTGGGCGGCAAGCCTGCGCCGCTCGACACATTCGAGCTTTCGGCGCCGTCGGTTGACGCCCGTGGCCATAGCCGCAAGCAAATCCTGATCGCCCAGCCCTCGGCGCTCAAGGCGCTGGACAGTCAGAACATCGTCATCAAACCCTCCGACCGCTCGATCCAGTATCTGAAGGGCGCGCAATGGGCCGACCGGCTGCCGGTGATCGTGCAGGCGCGGCTGGCGGAGACCTTCCAGCGTTCGGGCAGCTTTGCCGGCGTCGGCAAGCCGGGCGAGGGCCTGGCGATCGACTACCAGGTGATCGTCGAGATCCGTTCCTTCGAAGTGAGTGTCGACGGTGGCGAACATGCCGAAGTCGACCTGTTCGTGCGCCTGCTCAACGATCGCAACGGCGAGGTACGCGCTTCCAAGAGCTTCACCGCGTCCGCGCCGGTTTCGGGCAGCGGCAATCCTGCCTATGTCAGTGCGCTCGACAGCGCGTTCGGCGATGCCGCCAAACAGATCGTTCGCTGGACCGATTCGGTGATCTGAGCGCAATCCCGCCAGACGCTTCAAGCTACAAGCTGTCGAAGGCTTCCGGCTGCAGCTTTCCAGTCTTCATCAAGTGCTGCAGCGTGTAGGTGACGGACAGCGCGTCGTCGAGCGCGTCATGTCCCTGCAATGGCGGGTGTTCGACGCCATGATAGTCCGCAAGCTTGTTGCTTGGCGTCCGTGCGAGATCCTCGAGCGGCATCCCCGCCGCGATCAGCAGCTTGACGGCGTTGTCGAACCGGGTGGCGGGGATGGACGGCTGAATGCCCGCGACATAGCAACTGATGGCGATCATGTTCAGTTCGTCCTTGCCCCAGGACCAGAACCGCGCGCCACCGGAAAAGCGATCGATCCCTGCAAGGGCTTCTCCGAGCGCAACCCCTTCGGTCTCGATGTTTTCCTCGGTGATGCCGGTCAGTCTGGTGAAGAACGGGTCGAGTTCGTATTTCCGGCCAAACCGATCGATCGGTCTGATATAGGCCTTGTGCGTGCCGAGCAGCGGAAAGTCGTCTTCGAGACCAAGCCTGACTGCGCCGATCTGCGCGATGACCGGGTCGGGATCGTGAGCCGCGCACCAAAACCGACGTTGCGACCCCTCGAGGCAGAGAAACTCGCAGTCGAATATGATTGCCGTCTGCACGGTCAGCCCCCTTTTATCGGCGAACCGGGCGTTTGGGTGCCAGCTTGCGGAAACGCAGAGGTTTCCGCAAGCAGATCTCGGTCGCTTGGCCGCTGACGCTTAGTGCAGGCGCCCGCTGGCGTGGGCCAGCATGGTGTAGACCTTGCCGGTGTCCGAGGTCAGGTAGGTCTGCGCCATGATGTTGTCGCGGTCGTTGCGCGAGACGTCCTTGAGCAGTTTTTCGAAGTCGTCGCAGTAACGGTCGACGGCGGCGCGGAATTCGGCCTCGCCCTGATACTTGCGGCGGATTTCGTCGAACGTCTGCTGGCCCTTCAGCGTGTAGAGCCGGCGCGTGAACACGTCCCGCTCGCCACGCCGATAGCGGTTCCACAGCTCGATCGAAGCATCGTGGTCAATTGCCCGTGCGATGTCGACGGATAGCGAGTTCAGCGATTCCACGACATGCAGCGGCGAGCGCTGGGCAGGGGCCGCGCGCGGCGCTTCCACGGGCGCCGAGGGTGCTGCCGCCGGCCTGAGATCCGCATCGTTCGACGCCGCTGTCAGGAGGTCGCGCACCCAGCCGCCCTGTGGCGTGCGGGCGCCGGCTTCGGGACGCTGGCGCGGCTCGGCCGGACGCTCGAGATCGAGCGTGCCGCGCAGCGCCGTGCCGCCCAACGGCGCCTGAGGCGTGCGAAGCTCCGGCTGCGGTGCTGCCGGCGCGCGACGTGGCGGTTCGGCGGGACGTGCTGCCGGCGCTTGCGGCGCCGGGCGCAGATTGCGTGGCTCCGAGGTGTCGCCGCCGCCGCGGCCGGACTTCGCGACGATGTCGGAAAGCTCCTTCAAGGCGTTGATCTGCTCGGAAACGGCGCGGCGGATCGCCGAGGTCGATTCCTTTGCCTCTTCCGGCATCTCGATGACGCCCTTCTTGAGTTCCGCGCGGGTGAGGTCGAGTTCGCTCTTGATCGAGCTCGCGGTGCGCCGCATCTCATCGGTGGCATCGGCGAAGCGCTTGGTTGCCGAATCGACCACGTCGGTGATGGCATTGCGGATCTTGTCGGCCGACTCCATCGTCTTGCCTTCGGCGTTCTGCAGCGTCTGGCCGACGAGGTTTTCGAACGAGCGCATGACCCTTTCGAGATCCTCCGACTTCTTGACCAGACCGACGGCGAGGTCTTCGAGCGATGACTGCCTTTCCAGCGTGTGCTCGAGGTTGCTCTGGGCCGAGCTCAACAGGTCCGAGGCGCTGGCCAGGAGGCGGCTGTGTTCATCGAACTTGGTGGCGATCGAGGCCACTTCGCGCAAGGTCGACGACGACAGTTCCGTCAGCCTTGTGGTGTTCGAATCGACAAGGCGCGCCGAGCTGGCAAAGGTCTGCGCCGCCTTTTCTGTTGTCGCCGCGAAGCTCTGCGTGCTGCCGGTCAGGCGTTCGTCGACCTGACC
Organism: Mesorhizobium sp. WSM4310; assembly: GCF_007003935.1. Taxonomy (NCBI): domain Bacteria; kingdom Pseudomonadati; phylum Pseudomonadota; class Alphaproteobacteria; order Hyphomicrobiales; family Phyllobacteriaceae; genus Mesorhizobium; species Mesorhizobium sp. WSM4310. The sequence continues at coordinate 153,749 of NZ_VFTA01000012.1, read as the reverse complement.
GAGATTGACCGCGGCCTGCTCGATCAGCTGACCGAGCTGCGAGCTGGACTTGGTCATGCGGCCGATGAGATCGGCAACACTGTCGGACAGCGACGAGCGGGCGCCTTCGACCGCCGACAAGGTCTCGGCGGTGCGGTTGGCGAGCGCGTTGACCAGGGCGGCATTTTCGCTGCGCAGCTTCTCGGTGGCGCGTTCGGTGACCTCTTCCATGCTCTTTTGCAGTTCCGAGCCACCCTGGGCGAAGCGTTCGACCAAAGGCCGCGCGGTTTCGTCGAGGATCTTCGACATTTCGGCCGACCGCGCCGCGAGCATGGTGTTGAGTTCGCGTGTGTTGGCGCCGATCGTCTTGGCGGCGTCGTTGGTGCTCTGGCCGATATGCTGGCCTACAGCGGTGAAGGTCTCGGCGATCACATTGGCGCGCGAAACGAGCTGTGCCTCGGCGCTCGACACCTGCTCATTGAGCCTCTGGCCCATTGTTTCGGTGGTATGGGCGAGGCGGTTCTCGACGCTGGCGATCTGCTCCTCGACACGGGCGGCCGCAGCCGCCGCGGTCGATGCAAGACGCTCGTCGGCGCCGGCAAGTGCCTGCTCGATTTCGCGGGCGTGCACGGCCAGTTCCTGGCCGGTCTGGCGCGCACGGTCGGCGACCTTCTGCTCGGTGCTGGCGAAAGCCCCGACGATGGTCTGCGCATGCTCGCCGATCGTCGAAGAGCTGTCGGCGATGCGCGAGACCAGGCGTTGGTCGGCCTCGTCGAAGATGCGGCCGATCTCGGACGCACGGCTGGACAGAGCATCCGAACCTTCGGCGATGCGCGAGACCAGTTGCTGATCGGCAGCGTCGAAGATGCGGCCAAGGTCGGTTGCGCGGGCGGCGAGCGCCTCGGCGGATTCGCCGATGCGCATGCCGAGCCGCTGGTCGGCGCTTTCGAAGTTGCGCAGGATGTCGCCGGCGCGGGCGGCCAGCGATTGTGCCGTCTCGACGGCGCGGGCGACCAGTTTCTGGTCGGCTGCGTCGAAGGTGCCGGCAATCTCGCTGGCGCGGGCCGCCAGATGGTTCGCGGTATCCTGGGCCCGGGCAGCCAGCTGGTCGGCCGTTTCCTGGGCGCGGGCGGCGAGCTTCTGGTCCGCCAGCTCGAAGGTGCCGGCGATCTCGCCGGCGCGGGCGGCCAGTTGATCGGCGGTTTCGTGGGCGCGGGCCAGCAGCGAGCTGGAGGCGTCGTCGGCGCGGGCGAGCAAGGCGTTGGACGTATCTTCCGCACGGGCGTGCAGGCGACGGTCGGCTTCCTCGAAGGTGCGGGCGATGTCTTCGGCCCGCGCCAAAAGGGCGGCGGACGTCTGTTCGGCGCGCTCGGCGATCTTGCGGTCGGCATCGCTGAAGGCTGCACCGGCCTGCTCATGCAGCGCGCTGGTGACCTCCAGGACCTTTTCGCGCAAGGCGCCGGCGACGAAGACCGCGCTCTTTTCGAGCACGCTGCGGACATTGTCGACGCCGGTCGAGAGCGCGCGCTCCATGGTTCCGGCGCGTTCCTCGATGATCCCGGTCTGACGGCTGAACGCCTGCTCGATCTTCTCTACATCGGCGGCGATCGCGGCCGAAATGTCGGTGCTTCTGGCAGCGATCTGGTCGATGTGGCCGGACAGCGAGCGGTCGACGTCCTTGCGGGTCTCGGCGAGCTTGCCGAGATCGTCTTCCAGCGCGCGGCTCAGCATGTTGCGGCCTTCGGCCAGCTTGCCGACATGGCCAGCGATGACGCCGTCGATCTCGCCGCGGCTTTCGCTCAGCTTCTGCAGGTCGGCCTCGAGGGCGCGCTTGAGAATGTCGCGGCCTTCGGCGAGCTTTTCCACCTGGCCGGCCACCAGCCCGTCGATGCTGGAGCGGCTTTCGGCGAGCTTGGCGAGATCGGCTTCGAGGGCGCGTTTGAGAACGTCGCGGCCTTCGGCCAGTTTCTCCACCTGGCCGGCGACCAGGCCGTCGATGCTCGAACGGCTCTCGGCCAGCTTGGCAAGGTCGTCCTCGAGCGCCCTGGACAGGGTCGAGCGCTCCTGGACAAGCCTGTCGGCGTGGCTGCCGACCAGGCCGCTGACGCTTTCGAGGTCGGCTTCCAGCGCCTTCGACAGCGTCGAACGGTCCTGGACGAGCCGCTCGGCATGGCTGTTGACCAGGCCGTTGACGTTGTCGAGGTCGACTTCCAGCGCCTTCGACAGGGTCGAACGATCCTGGACGAGCCGCTCGGAATGGCTGCTGACCAGGCTATTGACGCTTTCGAGATCGGCTTCGAGCGCCCTGGCGAACTGGGCGCGGTCGTCGACCAGCTTCTGCGACTGGTCGGCAACGGTGTTCTTGATGGTGTTGAGGTCGGCTTCGAGCGCGCGCTTGAGAATGTCGCGGCCTTCGGCCAGCTTCTCGACCTGACCAGCGACTAGCCCGTCGATGCTGGAGCGGCTGTCGGCCAGCTTGGCGAGGTCGTCCTCGAGAGCCTTCGACAATGTCGAACGATCCTGAACGAGCCTGTTCATGTGGTCGGCGATGACGCTGTTCACATTCTGCAAGTCGGCTTCGAGGACCTGCGAAAGCAGTCCGCGATCCTCAGCCAGCCTTTCCGATTGGCTCGATATGACACCCTTGATGGTGTTGAGGTCCGATTCCAGCGCGCGCTTGAGAATGTCGCGGCCCTCGGCCAGCTTCTCGACCTGGCCGGCGACGAGACCGTCAATGCTCGAGCGGCTTTCGGCCAACTTGGCAAGGTCGGCTTCCAGCGTCTGCGACAGCAGGCTGCGGTCGTTGGCGAGTTTGACCGAATGATCGTCAAGCAAGCCCCTGATGCCAGATAGGTCGTCCTCGAGCGAACGGCCGAGTTGGCTGCGGTCATCCACGAGCTTTGCCGAATGCGCCTCGATCAGGCCCTTGATGCCGGCGATATCGTTTTCCAAGGCCTTGGCGAGCACCGCACGACCTTCGGCGATCTTCTCGACCTGACCGGCGACCAGCCCGTCAATGCTGGCACGGCTGTCGGACAGTTTGCCGAGGTCGGCTTCCAGGGCGCGCGACAGGATGTTGCGGCCTTCGGCGAGCTTTCCAACATGACCGGCGACCATTTCATCAATGATCGTGCGGGCTTGCACGAGTTTTCCGGAGTCTTCGTTGAGAGCCAGCGAAAGCCTGTTGCGGCCTTCTTCCAGCCTTTCGAGGTGGCTGCCGAGCGACGCGTCGATGGCGGCCCGCGATTCGTTGACCTTGCGCAGATCCTCTTCGAGGGCGCGCGCGATCAGGCTGCGGCCTTCGGCCAGCTTCTGCACCTGGTTGGTCACCGCGGCATCGATGCCGTCGCGGCTTTCGGCGAATTTCTCCAGGTCCGCCTGCATGGCGGCCGCCATGCGCTCGCGGCTTTCGGACAGCTTGCGGCTGTGGTTTTCGACGGCTTCCTCGATGCCGACACGGGCGTCGGCGAGCCGCTGGATGTCGCTATCGAAAGAACGCGAGACGACATGACGCGCCGCTTCCATGCGACCGGCAAAGTCGCTGGCGCGAGCCTCCAGCATGCTCGATGTCGAGGTGACGATGTCGGCCATGTCGGCGCCGATCTGGGTCTTGCCCTGATCGATCATCGCGGCCAGCGTATCCTTGCTCTCGGCGAAGGTGTGGGCAATTTCGCGGGCGCGCTCGACCAGCGTCTCGTTGATCTGGCGGGCGCGGGCCTCGAGCGCTGCGTTGAGCTTCTGCGTGCCGGTGTCCAGCGCTTCGGCGCGGGTCTGGAATTCGCTGATCAGGGCCTGACCGCGTTCGGCCAGCGTACGTTCGATGCCGTTGAGGCTGGCTTCGAATTCCGAATTGAGGGTGCGCGCGGCGCCGCCGAGCAGCGAAACCATGCCGGTGGTGCGATCGTCGAGCAGATCGGTCAGCGACCGGGTCAGGCCGTCCGTCGTATCCGTCAGCTTGGCGATGCGCGTGTCGAGCAGGCTGGCGAAGGCCTCGCCGGAGGTCGAAAGCTTGTCGGTGATGGTGTCGAGCCGGCCTTCCACCGAATCGAAGATCGACATCGAGCTTTCATTGATGCGGTCGATGAGCGTGTCGCCGGAATTGGTGATCGTCATCGACAGCTTGGTCGACGCATTGAGGATCGAGTCGCGGATGATGTCGCTGGCGGAGCCGATTTCATCCCTGAGCGTCTCATGCGCACCGGCAATCGAGGCACGGACGCGCTCGGCATGGCTGACGACCGCCTCGCGCTCGCTGCCAAGCCCGTCGACGAGCGAACGGATGCGGGTTTCGTTTTCCGAATAGGAGCGCTCGATCTGGTTGACTTCGCTGTGGACCAGCGTTTCCAGCTCCACGGCGCGGGCCAGCGTGCGTTCGATGCCTTCGCCCATGGCCGCCACCTCGCGGCGAACGGCCTGACCGATCATCATGACGCGATCCTGCGCCATGTTTTCCGGCTCGGTCAGGCGGAAGGCCACTTCCGTCATCGACTGGGCGGCAATGCGCATGTCCTGGGCGCGGCGAATCATGGCCGCGAAGGCCCAGAACAGGATGATCGGCACGATCGCCGCGACGGCGAGGCCAATCAGTTCGGGACGGGCAAGGAACTGGTCGAGGGTGCGGATCCTCCAGATGCTCGGTCCGAACAGCAGGTTGGCGAGCCCGCCGGCGCCGGCGATCCAGGCGAGCGAGACGAAGGCGACGATCCAGTAGACGGTGTTGGAGGCGCGCCTGTTGAGGCCGTGCAGGAGGGTCTTGTAATCCTTCTGGCGATCATCATTGGCCGGCGCGAAGCCCGTGGGCTGCGCGCCGTTGCCATTGCCATTGCGTGTCTCCACGGGGCGCAGTTCTGCCGGCTTGGCCTTCGGCGCGGGACTCGCGGGCTGATTGGCAATGGGGGCCTGATTGGCGGCGGGTGCCGGCTTCTGGTTGCGTCCCTCGCGTGCCAGCTCGTCGGCGGCCTGGGATATCTGCGCTTCCAGATCTTCCATCGAAGCCGCGATATCGAGATCGCCGCTGCCGATGTCGCCGCTGAGGTCGAGATCGAGCGCTTTTTCCAGTTCCCTGGCCACGTCGCTGTCGAGATTTCTCGTCGTCGTCGTTGGTTTCTTTGCCATGCCTTCGCTACCCTGTACTAGCTGCCGCGGGGCTTATAATTGTCTTTGTCGTACCCCCGCGCAGGAGGCTGAAAATGGACCCTCGTATCGTAATGACACAGGGGGGTAAAGAAAACATGCATTCCGCGGGATACGTAAAACTTTAAATATAAGGTTAACGGAACCGTGATCCGTGCGCCGCTTTCGCAACATTTTTCCGGGCCATTCATTAACCCGTTGTCCATTGGATTCGCCTAATTTTTCAGGCGGCCGAAGAAAACGGAGTTCGAGTTCATGCGTGGCGAAAGCGGCATTGCCTTTTCAATGCCCGGAGGCGACGTCTCGGGAACCAGGCAGTCCCGACCGGTCGATTTGGCACACCTTGCCCGGCAAACGATGGGCGACCGCGCCCTCGAGCAAGAGGTGCTGGCGCTGTTTGTACAGCAGGCGCTGTCGGTACGCGACAAAATTGTCGATGCCGATCTCAAGGACCGGCTTCTGCTTGCGCATGGGTTGAAAGGGTCTGCTCGCGGCGTTGGCGCCTTCGCCATCGCCGATTGTGCCACGGAGATCGAGCGGCAGCCGGAAGACGGCCAGACCCTCAAGCGGCTCGGCAAACTGATCGACGAAGTGCGCGATTTCATCGCCGCCATCAATCGCTGACCCGGTTTGTGGAAAAACGTCACCGAGCGGCGCTTTCGCACGGCAGTTGACTTGTCTGCCGGAGTGATTATCTCGGCGGAAACTCCCTTCAGGTGACAAATGACCAAGTTGACCTTCATCGCCCATGACGGCACACAATTCGACGTGGACGCCGAAAACGGCTCGACGGTCATGGAAAACGCCATCCGCAACGCCGTGCCGGGGATCGAGGCGGAGTGCGGTGGCGCCTGCGCCTGCGCCACCTGCCATGTCTATGTCGACGAGGCCTGGACGGCGGAAGTGGGCGAGCCGGAAGCGATGGAAGAGGACATGCTGGACTTCGCCTACGACGTCCAGCCGAACTCGCGTCTGTCCTGCCAGATCAAGGTACGCGACGCGCTTGACGGCCTGGTGGTGCGGGTGCCGGAGCGCCAGGGCTAGGGCGTGTTGATATTCGGGTGATGCCGGCCTGCAAACGGCGGCTTCCTCCGGCCTTCGCCGGCCGAAGCACTTGACGAGGGATCGTGGCAGCTAGGGCTATGGCCCGGGTAGGCCGGTACTCGCATATGAAAGTACGTTGCGCTCCGGTTCTCGGTATCAACCCTGTTTGGTCGCTTCGCGCCGTCTTCGACGCCGGCTCGGCCTGACCTGAATCTCAATATGCCTTCGGCGACGTTCCAATTTCTTTGACATTGGCTGCTTGGCAGCAGGCCACGGCTCATGCAGTCTCGCCCCATTCCCAAGGGGACCACATCGCATGACCGAAACAATCAAGACGGATGTTCTCATTGTCGGGGCAGGGCCTGTCGGCCTTTTCGCCGTGTTCGAGCTCGGCCTGTTCGACATGAAATGCCACCTGATCGATATCCTCGACAAACCCGGCGGCCAATGCGCGGAACTCTATCCGGAAAAGCCGATCTACGACATTCCCGGCTGGCCCTCGATTTCGGCGCAAGGGCTGGTCGACAAGCTGCTCGAGCAGATCCATCCGTTCAAGCCTGACTTCACCTACAACCGCATGGTCTCCAGCCTCGAGAAACTGGAGGATGGCAGCTTTCGCGTCACCACCGACGAGAACGAGGTGTTCGAGGCCAAGGTGGTGGTGATCGCCGCCGGCGGCGGCTCGTTTCAACCCAAACGCCCCCCGATCCCGGGCATCGAGCCCTATGAAGGCAAGAGCGTCTTCTATTCAGTGCGCCGGATGGAGGATTTTCGCGGCCACGACCTTGTCATTGTCGGCGGCGGCGACTCGGCGCTCGACTGGACACTGAACCTGCAGCCGGTGGCAAAAAGCGTGACGCTGGTCCACCGGCGCCCTGAATTCCGCGCGGCGCCCGACAGCGTCAACAAAATGTATGCCATGCAAGAGATGAAGCAGCTTGCGTTCAAGGTCGGCCAGGTGACCGGCCTGACCGGCGCCGACGGCCAGCTGTCATCGGCCACCATCAAGGGTGGTCCGGAAGGCGATATCGAAGTGCCATGCACACGCATGCTGCCCTTCTTCGGCCTGACGATGAAGCTCGGGCCGATCGCGGAATGGGGGCTCAACCTCCACGAGAACCTGATTCCGGTCGACACCGAGAAATTTCAGACATCGGTGCCCGGCATTTTCGCGGTGGGCGACATCAACTCGTATCCGGGAAAGCTGAAGCTGATCCTGTCGGGCTTCCATGAAGTGGCGCTGATGGCGCAGGCGGCCAAGCGCATCGTCAGCCCCGGCGAGCGGATCGTGTTCCAATACACGACCTCGTCGACCAGCCTGCAGAAGAAGCTCGGCGTGGTGGAGTAAAGACCGCTCCTATTCCGCGAGGACGGGCGCAACCGCTTCGTCGCGTCCGCGCAGCGCCTTTTCCGGCATCAGCATCATGGCGACGAGCGCCAGCACCAGGGTGATGCCGGCGGTGATGAAGATCATCACGAACGGCAAGGCTGATGCCAGCTGGACATGTGTCTGCGAACCCTCGGCGGAGAGCGGCAGGCCATAGCCGAGCGCGACCGCGCCGAGCAGGGCGACGCCCAGCGCGCCACCCAGCGTGCGCAGGAAGGTCAGCACGCCTGTCGCAACCCCGAGATGGGTTCGATCGACGGCGTTCTGGACAGAGACGGTCGCGACCGGGAATGTCGTTCCGCTGCCCAGGCCGATCAGGGTTGTCAGGATCTCGACCTCGAGCAGCGAGGCGTGTCCAGCAATGGCGCTGAGCACGCCAATGCTGACAATGGCCAAGGCGATGCCGATCATGGCGATGCGCTTGTAGTGCACGAAGCGGGGGATCAGGCGGCCGCTTGTGGCGGCACCGGCGACCGTGCCGAGCAAAAGGCCGAGCATGGCCATTCCCGATTCGCTGACGGAAAGCCCGATGACGGTTTGCAGATAGACCGGCAAGTAGACCGAAGCGCCGATATTGGCCGCCTGCAGCAGGAACATCGACAGCGCACCGGCGAGCACGATCGGATTGCCCAGCACTTCAAGCGAGATCAGCGGTTCGGCGGCCCTCATCAGTCTCAGTGCGAACAGGGCCCAGAACACGGCCGAACCGGCCACCAGCCCGAGGATTTCGTGGGAAAACCAGGGATAGGTGCTGCCACCCCAGTTGAGCGCCAGAAGCAGAAGGGCCGTGGCGATAACCAGAAGCACGGCGCCCAACCCGTCGATGCGGTGATGTTTGGCTGCGATCGGCAGCTTCTTCAGCGGCTTGTTGATGATCGCCATGGCCAAAAGCCCAAGCGGAATGTTGATCCAGAAGATCAGCGACCAGTGCAGATGCTCGGCAAAGGTGCCGCCCAGCAGTGGCCCGGCAATGCTGGCGACGGCCCAGGTGCCTGACACCCAGGCCGCATAGCGTGCGCGTTCGCGCGGCGGCACGAGGTCGCCGATGACGGTTTGCGCCAGCGCAAACAGGCCGCCGCCGCCGGCACCCTGGATCGCGCGCCCGATCACCAGCACGAACATGTTGGGGGCCATGGCGCTGACCAGTGATCCGGCGAGGAAGATGAGGATCGCCGCGTAGACGGTCGGGCGGCGGCCATAGACGTCGGAAATCTTGCCGTAGAGCGGTGCCACGGCGGTGGCGGTCAGGAGATAGCCGGTGACCATCCAGGGCAGATATTCGGCGTGGCCGAGCGCTCGCGCGATGGTCGGCATGGCGGGTGCGATGATGGTCTGGTCGAGCGCCGCCAGCAGCATGGACAGAAGGACGCCGCCGATGATGGCGTTCTTCTCGCTTTCGGTCAGCGGTGTGGCGGCAGCCGGTATGGTCTGCTTGTCGACAGCCTGGTCCATAGTCTTGTCCATGTGTTTTGCGCGCGATCCGGGTCGACGATTGGGCTTGCCTGACGCGTTCGCCGCGCGATCGGTCGTGGTGCTCGTGCCGTGAGGATTGTACTTGCCAACCCGTGATATGTCGTTCCGTTTAGGCCGATTTCGACCGCCGTTCGAAAGTTTTCCGACGCTGGCACTATGCTTCGGCCCGGTTGGCTTGCACCGGCGCCATCGAGTGCGCCGATGAAATTCAGCCAGGTGGCAGCCGGCCGTTCTCGATGCGCTGGATGCGGTAGCGCATGAGCCGCAGGATACGGCTTTCGAAATTGACGCTCTCGACGCGATCGAACTGCACCTGGGCGCGGTCGTGCCTGGCGAGAATGGCGGCGGTGATCTCGGCCGCCTTGGCCTTGGCCGCAGCGCAATCCGTCCGCGGGTAGGTCGCCTTCAGCGCGTTTTCCAGCTCGCGGCCATAGTTCTTGGCGATCTCGACATGGCGTTCTTCATGGCGCTTGATGTCGGCCGACAGCGTGTCCCAGAACAGCTTCACGTCGGGATCCGCCTTGCGCGGGCGGCGCCATTCCGGAAGGATCACCTTGACCTTGACCGTCACGGCGGCGTCGGCGATCCGGCAGGAGCCAGCCTGCCTGGCGTAGCTGATCCGGGTGGTGAAGGCCATCTGGGTGGCGCCGGGGTGGCGCGAGCCCGTGCTTTTGACCTGCGGCCCATGTTTGGAGAGCTGCGTCTCGATGTCTTCGAGCGTGCTGCCGCCAATGGAAAAATAGCTGTATGTCTTGAGGAGATTGGCCGCGCCCGCCGGAACAGCGGTCACGGCAAGCAGTAGCGCGCAAAGCAGGGATCGTTTCATCATATTGCCTCTTTACCCACCTTGCGTTACGGCCGTTGCCGGCGCAACGGAATTGATCCTTTGCGGATCACACATCGTTGATGAGCCCATGGTTGATGAGCAATGACGGCGAGGCGATGGCAGCTGGCGCATGGACGTTATCTCGACCTTGGCGGCAAGGCCGTGGTCGTCGGCATCCTCAACGTCACTCCCGACAGCTTTTCCGACGGCGGACTGTTCGCTGCGCCCGAAGCGGCGCTGACCCAGGCGCGCCGGATGATCGAGGAAGGGGCACGGATCATCGATGTCGGTGGAGAATCGACCCGGCCGGGTGCCGCCGCCATCTCGGCCAGCGAGGAACAGGCGCGCGTCCTGCCGGTGATCGAGGCGCTGGCGCGCGCCGGTGACGTGCTGATTTCGGTCGACACCTATCGCGCAGACACAGCGCGGCTGGCCGTGGCTGCCGGCGCGCATATCGTCAACGATGTCTGGGGCCTGCAGCGCGAGCCCGACATCGCGCGGGTCGCCGCCGAAACCGGAGCCGGGCTCATCATCATGCATACCGGGCGGGATCGCGAGAAGCTGACCGACGTGATCGCGGACCAGTTTGCGTTCCTGGAAAAATCCCTGGAGATCGCCCGTCGTAACGGCATTGCGGACGATCGCATCGTGCTTGATCCAGGTTTCGGCTTCGCCAAGGAGACGGCTGAGGAAAATCTCGACCTGATGGCGCGGTTTTCCGAGCTCCATGCGCTTGGCTTTCCGCTGATGGCAGGCACCTCGCGAAAACGCTTCATCGGCACCGTCACCGGCCGCGATGCGGCAGACCGGGCGGCCGGAACGGCGGCGACCAGCGTCATTCTCAGGCTCAAGGGCGCGCATCTGTTTCGCGTCCATGATGTCGCAATCAACGTGGACGCGCTGGCCGTGGCGGATGCTATGCTGGCGCTTGAAACCGCCGCATCGGAACGCTGAGCCATGTATGTCATCCGCCTGAAGAACTGCGCTTTCTTTGCACGGCATGGCGTGCTCGACGAGGAGGAAGCCCTTGGCCAGCGTTTCTATGTCGACGCGGTGCTGTCGGTCGAACCCGGGCGCGCGCTTGTCGACGACGCGATCGAGGAAACCGTCAACTACGGCATTGCCTTCACGGTGATCGAGAAGATCATCACCGGGAAGCGGCGCTTCCTGATCGAAGCCCTGGCCATGGAAGTGGCAAAGGCGCTGACGGAGCGGTTTCCGCAGATCAAGAGGGCCGAAATCACCGTGCGCAAGCCGAACGCGCCGGTGCCTGGCGTGCTCGATCATGTCGAGGTGACCGTTGTCTGGCCCGAGTAACACCGTCTTCCTCAGCCTCGGCGGCAATCTGGGTGATCCGGCGGCTTCGATGGCGGCGGCGCTGCGCATTCTCGACGCCGATGCGGGCACGCGCGTCACCGCCGTTTCGTCGCTCTACCGCACACCGCCCTGGGGCAAGCTCGATCAGCCGGATTTCCTCAACGCCGCCGCCGAACTGTCGACCCGGCTCTCGCCGCGGGCGCTGCTCGACCTCTGCCTCGACGCCGAGCGGACGCTGAAGCGGGTGCGCGAGGAGCGCTGGGGGCCGCGCCTGATCGATATCGACATTCTGGTGTTCGGTGACCGCGTCATCCATGAGACCGGTCTGGAAGTGCCTCATCCGCGTATGCTGGAGCGCGCTTTCGTCCTGGCGCCGCTGGCCGAAATCGCGCCGGATCTTGCCGTCGGCGGGAGAAGCGTGTCGGAACGGCTCGGCGCTGTCGACGCCGCCGGAATCGAGCGGTTGCCGTCCGGCCGGGACTGGTGGCTGACCTAGCTATCAGCCGGAAAATCCGCCTTCGTCGAGAAACGCCTGCTCCTGCGGTGTCGTCTCGCGGCCAAGCATCCTGTTGCGATGCGGAAACCGCCCGAAGCGGCGGATGATGTCGCGATGCTCCAGCGCGTATTTCAGGTTGAACTCGGCCCTGGCGGTGTGCAGCTCGACCGAAATGTCCTGGTCGGCAAGGTTTTCCGCATGTTCGAACGGCAAATACAGGAACACGCGGACTTCCGGTTCCAGCGCCAGGTCATGCCCGGCAGCGACCGCCTTATGGGCAAAGTGCTTCGCCAGCGGATCGGTGGCATACATGTGGCCGGTGCCGCGGAAGCAATTGCGCGGAAACTGGTCGAGCAGGATCATCAGCGCCAGCGAACCTTCGGCATGGCCCGACCAGGCGTCGCACTCACGCCGTGCCGCGGCATAGTGCAGGTCGAGAAAGCGATCGCGGAAATCGGCATCGAAAGCGTCGCTCTTCTCGAACCAAGCATCCTCGCCGGCGTCGCGCCAGAATTTGGTGACCGACAGGGCTCCGCTGTCCAATTCCATGCATGATTCCTTGGTTCAATCGGCTGTTTCGGATTTGTGCAGAACGCCAGCCGTCTCCTCGTTGAGGGCCTGACCGGGGCGGCGCGGCGTGGAGAGCGGTGTGGGAATCGGCGTGCCGATATTGCCACGCAGGAAGCGCTGGCCGGCGCGAATGCCTTCGGCGAGCTGGGTTTCGAAGCGGTCGGTGTCGCGACGCCTGACGTCCTCGATCGTTTCCGCCACGTCTTCGGGATCAACGCCAAGCGATTCCAGGGCCGAGCCGCCGAAAACCAGCGCCGATTCGAAGGTCTCGCGCAGCTGATAGTCGACGCCGGCGCGAATGAGCTGCAGCGCGGTGCCGCGGTCGAAAGCCCGGGCAAGCACGGTGAGCAGCGGAAATTCGGCCTTGATCAACTGGGCGATGCGAACGGCCGCATCGGCCTTGTCGACGCAGATCAGCACGGCGCGCGCCCGGCCGGCGCCGGCCGCGTGCAGGATATCCAGCCGGGTGCCATCGCCATAATAGACCTTGAAGCCGAAGTCGGCGGCCGCCTGGATCATCTCGACATCGTTGTCGATGATCGACACATCGATGCCGCGCAGCAGCAGCGGCTGGCTGGCGATCTGGCCGAAGCGGCCGAAACCGATGATCAGCACACTGCCGGTCAGTCCGTCGGCGACGTCGATGCCGTCGAGCGACTGCTCGTCGCGCGGGGTGACATAGCGCAAGGCGATGATCGCCAGCGGCGTCAGCACCATGGAGATGATGACGATCGCCGTCAGCATCGCGTTGGCCTGGTTGTCGATGATGCCGACGGCGGCGGCGGCTGAGTAGAGGACGAAGGCGAATTCGCCGCCTTGCGCCATGAAGACCGCGCGTTCCAAGGCTTCGCGATGGCCGGTCTTGAGGATGCGGGCGACGATGTAGATGCCGAGCGCCTTCATGACCATGTAGGCGACGACATAGATGGCGATCAGCTTCCAGTTCGCGGCGACCACATGCAGGTCGAGCGACATGCCGACCGCAAGGAAGAACAGGCCGAGCAGGATGCCGCGGAACGGCTCGATGTCGGCTTCCAGTTGATGGCGGAAGGTCGATTCCGACAGAAGCACGCCGGCCAGGAACGCGCCCATCGCCATCGACAGGCCGCTGAGCTGCATGGCTAGCGCCGATCCAAGCACCACCAGCAGCGCCGCGGCCGTCATCACCTCGCGGGCACGGGCATCCGCCAGGATGCGGAAGAACGGGTTGAGCAGATAGCGCCCCGCCAGCACAAGTCCGATGATCGCGGCAAGGCCGATGCCGACCTCGGTCAGCCTTTCCGACAGGCTGGTGTCGGCGCCGCCGGGCGCCAGGAACGCGATCAGGGCCAGCAGCGGCACGATGGCCAGATCTTCCAGCAGCAGGATGGAGACGATGCGCTGGCCTTTCGGCGAGGCGATGTCGCCGCGTTCCTCGAGAAGCTGCATGACGATCGCCGTCGAGGTCAGCACGAAACCGGCGCCGGCGACGAAGGATTGCGAGACCGGAAAACCGCCGGCCATTCCCACCCCGGTCAACAGGACAGCGCAGACTCCGACCTGCAGCGCGCCGAGCCCGAAGATTTCGCGCCGCAGGCCCCAAAGCCGCGACGGCTGCATTTCCAGCCCGATGATGAACAGGAACATGACGACGCCGAGTTCGGCGACGTGGAGGATGGCTCCCGATTCGGAAAAGATGCGAAGACCAAACGGGCCGATCACCACGCCGGCCGCCAGATAGCCCAGGATCGAGCCGAGGCCCATTCGTTTGAAGATGGGGACGGCGACGACCCCCGCGGCAAGCAGCGCCACCACCTGAATGAGATCGCCGCCTGATGTTTCCGCTGCCATGCCTCTTGTCCCTATGTCCTTCAGCAGTCCTTGCATGCAGTTGGAGCAGGAGGCAAGGCCAGGGAACCTGCCAGGACGGGTAGGGTGCCGACAAAGTGTGTCCCCTGGTGGGACAACGGTCTCCGCTTGCCCGTCGGACGATTGGTATGTATATTGACGTGATGACTGATCATTCGTCCTGGCCGTCTCCCGCGCCACATATTCCGATGGATGCGCTCAGCGAAGTCCTACAAGACTTTCGCCTGAGTGGCGTCAATTATGGCCGCTGCGAGCTTCGACATCCTTGGAGCATAGAATTTCCGCAACAATCGCTGCTTCGTTTTCACTTTGTCGGTCAGGGTCCATGCTGGATCCACACCGAAGTGCAAGGCTGGCAGCAGCTGCGCGATGGCGATCTGGTGCTGCTGCCACAAGGCATCACCCATCGGCTGGCCAGCGCGCCAGACGTTGCAGGCGGCTCGCTCGATGATTGCCGGGTGACCAAGTTGGGGGGCAACGTCTGCGAAGTCGTACGGGAAGGCACGGGCGCGACAAGCACCCTTTTCTGCGGCTCAATGGCCTTGGGCGCCTATGCGTTGAACCCGTTGATCACGCTGATGCCGCCTATCATCAAGGGTTGCGACGTGGCCGGCAATGACCTGGTCATTGGCCCTTTGCTGGCGGCCATGACCGCGGAGGCCGCGCAACCGCAGATGGGCAGCGCCACCATCTTGTCGCGTATGGCGGACTTGCTGACAGCCCGGCTCATTCGCTGCTGGGTCAATTGCACGGGAGCTTCGACCACCGGTTGGCTCGCCGCCATCCGCGACCCCAATATTGGCCGCGCTCTGGCAGCCATGCACAGAGACCCCGGCCATAACTGGACGCTCGAAAGCCTCGCCAGCCTGGCAGGCCAGTCGCGCTCCATTTTCGCCGAGCGCTTCAGCGCTGTATTGGGAGAAGGCGCGGCACACTATCTCGCCCGTTTGCGCATGCAGCTTGCCCGCGAGTTGTTGGGGCAAAACGGTTTGTCGGTGGCCGAGGTTGCTACCCGCTTGGGCTATGATTCCGAGGCATCCTTCGCTCGCGCCTTCAAGCGCATCACCAATGTCTCCCCTGGCGTTGTGCGCCGCACAATTCCCGGACGAATAGACATGAATTTCGGATTCTAAGATACATTTCATCCGACCGGACTCGGTTATGAAGATCTCCAAACTTTGGAGATACGTCCGTGACAGACACAACATTACAGCTTGAAGACGCGGCGATAGACGTTGATGCGGCTGCGCCGGCCAGGTGGGGCGCAACCACCTGGTTCGCGGTCATTTCATTGGCCGCCACCAGCTTTGCTCTGGTGTCAGCCGAATTTCTGCCGGCAGGTCTGCTGACGCCCCTGGCGCGCGATCTCGGTATCAGTGAAGGAACAGCCGGACAGGTCGTCACCGCCACAGCTTCTGTCGGCGCCGTGACGGCCATGTTGAGCAATGTTCTCATCGGCCGATTGAACCGCAAGGCAGTGCTGGTTGGTCTCAGCGCCTTGGCGGTCGGTTCCAACATTCTTGCGGCGCTGGCGACCGATTTCTGGTTATTGTTGCTGGGTCGGGCCGGACTGGGGATCGCACTCAGCGCTTTCTGGGCACTTTCGGTCGCCGTGGTGGCGAGGCTGGTTGGCGCCAATGCGACTGGGCGGGGCATGGCTATCGTCACCCTCGGCGTCTCGCTCGCAACCATTGCCGCACCGTCGATGGGCGCGTTGATCAGCGACTGGCTGGGTTGGCGCAGCGCCATGGCCATGACAGCGGGGTTGGCCTTGCTTGCCATGCTGCTGCAGTTGCTTAGCCTGCCGTCCTTGCCTGCAACGGCAAGCAATAGTCTTGCAGACGTCCTTCGTCTGACACGGAGACGTGGCGTTCAACTTGGTATGCTTGCCATCCTTTTGCTGATGACGGGACATTTTGCCGGATCGGTCTATGTGCGTCCCTTTCTCGAACATGTGACGCACCTTGCAACCGGGCCAATTGCCCTGGCGTTGCTCGGATTTGGCATCGCCGCGGTGATCGGCAATATTGCCGGTGGCCGCATGGCCGACGCCAATATCCACGTGGCTCTCGTGGTCACCGCCGCATTGATGGCGTTTGCGGCGCTGTCATTGGTGCTTTGGGGCGTGCACATTGGCGTTGCCTTTGGCTTCGCGACGCTGTGGGGCTTCGCCTTCGGCATGGCGCCGGTGGTGTTGCCGACAAATCTGTCTCGCGCAGCGCCGGACGCGCTGGAAGCGGCGGGCAGCCTGATGGTCGCCTCTTTTCAGGTCGCCATCACCATCGGCGCGGTTGTCGGCGGCTATGTCGTGGACACCCATGGCCCTACAGCGCCTTTGACCGTGACTGCCATCCTTGCAGCATCGACAGCCGTATTGGCGATGTTACAGCCGCGCAGCTGAACTTTGCCGCCGCTGACGCGGGCAGCCCGAATCCGGCCCGGACAATATTGCTGACGCGTTACACAAGTTTACGCAATGCGCGCGTTGCTTGTTGCCACAATCGAAGGCTAAGGACGCTCGGCTTCGGCCATTGGAGGGTGAGCGACGATCAAGTCGCGCCCTTTTAAGGAGATGACTGACATGAAGAAGTTTTTGCTTGTTGCCGTCGGCCTGGCGGTGCTTGCGGGTTCGGCCTGTTCGAAGGCGCCGGAATGCACGGCCGAGATCGCGACCAAGAAGGCACAGGATATGGCCGCCGCACTGCAGGAAGCGATCACCAAGGATCCGTCCAAGGCGGCTGACCTGACCGCCAAGGTCCAGGCGGTGACAACCAAGTACCAGGGCACCACGACACTCGCCGACGCCTGCAAGGCGTATGACGAGGTGACGGCCGCCATCAAGGGCTAAGCGCCTTTCGACTGGTTCAAAAGGGGGCGGTGGCGATGGGCCGCCGCCTCTTGCTTTTGCGGATGTGTTTGGGGGTAGGGCGCGATAATGCGCTCAGTTCGGGGCGATGGAGCCGACTTCGACGGCATCGACGCGCTTCAGGCTCATACCAATGACCGGCACCAGCTGATCCTGGACCCGCACGGCAACCGTCACGGTCATCGAATTGTCGTCGGGAATACGGGCTTGCATGACGCCGCGCAGCTGGTTGCGGTTGATGGTGAAGACCACCTTGCGGGCATCGACGACGTTGCCGCCGATGATGTCCAGGCCCGCACCGTCAGCGCCCCCCATGAAGGAACCCTTGTAATCGCGGCCCTTGCGTTCGATCTTGGCCGACATCTGCTGGGTGAACATGCCGACCCGGCAGCCGCCATCCAGAGTCATGCCCATCTTGCCGTCCGGCGTTGAGCCGGTGAAGCTGCAGTTGAATTTCGTGCCCTTGTACTTGCCGGCGACGATTTCGCCCGGGCCGACCCATTTGCCTTCGGCCGACTGGAAGAACTGCTTGTCGGGCTCTGCGGCGGAAGCCTGCGAGGCGAGACCGACGACTGCTGTGATCGCAACGGTCAGGGGCAGGACGCTGGACAGAATTACGCTTTTCATCGACGACACCCGGCAACAAAGAGGCTGTTTGGAACCGGTTCGACCATGAAGAAGATTGGTTAATGCTTCGTCACTGCGGGGCCTCGAAACGGCAATCCGCTCATCGTTAGGAAGAACAGGACGCTATTTGCCGGAGCCCGTGGTTTCGGTGTCCTTCTTCGCGGCAAACGATGTCAATGCCGAGAGGAAATCGCCCAGTCCCGGGCGCTTCGCGGCGCTGAAGGGCAGGGGACGCGCGGTTTCCATCGCCGCGATGCCGATGCGCGCAGTCATCATGCCGTTGACGACGCCCTCGCCAAGCTTGGCCGAAAGCCGTGCCGCCAGGCCATGGCCGACGATCTGCTGGACGAAACTGTCGCCGACGGCGATCGAGCCGGTGACCGCCAGATGTGCCAGCACGCTGCGCGCCAGGCGGAAAAACCCCAGCGTTCCCGGGCGTCCGCCATAGAGTTCCGAGAGACGGCGAATGAGGCGTCCGGCCTCGAACACGACATAGGCGACATCGACGAGCGCGCGCGGGCTGACCGCCGTCACCAGCGAGACGCGTTTGGCGGCTTCGAGAATCATCACCTTGGCCCTGGCATCGAGGGGGCCGAGGATTTCCGCTTCAGCCAGACGCACCAGATTGCCGCCGTCGATGATTTCGCCGCGCAGTTCGGCCAGGGCGCGCCGGCCGGCCGCGGTCTCGGGCTTGGCCGCGACGAAAGCCGAAAGCTCGTCGACCACCGATCGTGCCGCCTTGGGGTCGTCGCGCGCGATGGCGTCGAGCGCGCGTTTTTGCAGTTTCTCGACTTCGGCAAGGCGGGCGATCGCCAGGAATTCGCGAATCATGATCACCACAAGCGCCAATATGGCGATCGCTGCCATGCCGGCGGCCAGCCAACCCAGCCATTCGGCGCGGGCGAAGAGATCGCGAATCAGCTGGTCGGTCCACAGGCCGACAGCCAGCGAAACCAGCACGCCGATCGCGCCGAAGAGGATGCCGCCGAACAACGAGCGTTTCCTGGGGGCGACCGCCGGTGGCGGTTCGGCGGCAACGATGTCGGGTTCGTCGAAGACGTCGACTTCCGCCGGTATGACCAGCGCGACATCGGTCTTCAGCCCGCGGGGTTTGCGCGGGGGCTCGGCCTGCCGCGTCTTTGACGCCTCTTGTGTCGGCGCGGCCTCCGGCTCGATGCGGAAGGCCGCCGGTTTGCGGGGCGCGGTCATGCCAGATGGTCTCCGATCAGGAACTGCAAGGCACGGTCGAGCCTGATATGCGGCAGAGACAGCGTGACACCTTCGGCCGTGCGTTCGAGTTTTGGCGGGCGGAATCGGACAAAGCGGATTGCCGGGTCCGTGGAATCCTGCCTGTGGTCGGGTCCTGAGACGTCGAACACCGCATCAATCTTCTCCGGTAAGTCACCGGGAAATATGGCAGTTTCGGTCTTTCCGTCGAACGTTTCACCGTTGATCTTCTCGCCGGCAATCGGCGTGCCGATGATGACAGGCAACGCCTCACGGCCTTGCTTGACCGTGCCTTCGCGGGTCGCGCGCACCGCCGCCATGGCGACCACGTCGACGTCGGCGCCGGTGAAGTTCGCTCGCGCCACGGCGCGGTCGGCCAGCCGCCGCACGATCGCCTGCAACCGGTCATGGCTTTCGTGGTGCAGGTGATCGGCCTTGGTCGCGGCGACCAGGATGCGATCGATGCGCCGCGAAAAGAGGTCGGTGAGGAAGCTGCCCCGGCCGGGACGAAAGCAGCCGAGGATCTCGGTCACCGCACGCTCGAGGTCGGCCATGGCGCCGGGGCCGGCGTTCAACGCCTGCATGGCGTCGATCAGGACGATCTGGCGGTCCAGACGGGTGATGTGTTCGCGGAAGAAGGGTTTGACGACATGCGTCTTGTAGGCCTCGTAGCGCCTCTCCATCATGGCGTGCAGCGATCCCGGGCGCTGGCGCCTGTCGAGGCCGGCCAGCGGTGCGAAGGTCAGCGCGGGCGAACCTTCGAGGTCGCCAGGCATCAGGAAACGGCCGGGCGGCAGGGTCGAAAGCGCGCGCTCGTCGAGCTTGCAGGCCTTGAGATAGGCCGCGAAGCTTTCGGCGAGGCGGCGGGCGGTCATCTCGTCGGCGTCGGCATTCGGGTCGATTTCCGCCGAGATTGCCCGCCAGTCCCGCGAAAGGTCCTCGCGCACCGGCAAAGTGGCCATCTCCACGGCCTCGCGTGAAAAATCGGCGAAGGATTTGCCGAGCAGCGGCAGGTCGAGCAGCCATTCGCCGGGATAATCGACGATGTCGACCGACAGTTTGCCGGATGAGAACATACGGCTCCAGCCGGAGGCCGATTCGTATTCGATGGTCAGCCGCAGTTCCGAAATAGCGCGCGTGGAATCGGGCCAGGCACGGTCGTTGACCAATGCAGCGATATGATCCTCGTACTGGAAGCGCGGCACGGCGTCGTCGGGCTGCTCTTCCAGGAAGGCGCGGGCGATACGCCCGGATTTCTGTGCCTCGAACAGCGGCAGGCGTCCGACGTGGATCAGATTGTGGACCAGCGCGGAGATGAACACCGTTTTGCCGGCGCGCGAAAGGCCCGTCACACCCAGCCGCAGCGAGGGAGAAAAAAGCCCGGTGGCGCGTCCCGACAGCGTATCGAGGGCAATTCTTGCCTCGTCGGTGAAGGTGGTCAGCGATGATGCCAAAATGTGATCTCTCGGGGCTGCGGTCCGTCCGATATAGGCGTTGGAACCCGGCTTTGAAATGGCGCCGGAAATCGATGCCGAAGCAATTCCAGGAAAGTGCGGAGCGGTTTTCCCGTCCGAAATCGCGCCAAAACAGAGAGTTAGAGATCGGCCGGTGTCAGGAACGCCTCGAGATAACCCGTTTCCTGGGCCGCTTTCGCCAGATCGTCGAGGAAACGCACGACCGCCAGGCCCGAGGTCGGGAACCCATGGTTGAGCATGGCACGCGCCGTCTCGTCGCCATCGCCTGACACTGCCATGGCAAGATCCTCCGTCATCGGATTGTGACCGATGACCAGCAGTGACCCTGGCCCGCCATGTTCCCGGATGAGGCGGAGATAGTCGGCCGCGTCTTCGCTGTAGAGCGTGTCGAAAAACAGCACCTTGCCGGTGTCGGTCTGGCCGGCCAGCCCTTCGAGCGTTTCCTTGGCGCGCCGGGCGTTGGAGCACAATGTCAAATCGGGGACATAGCCACGGGAGCGCATGGCAGCGCCCATCGTCTCGGCATCGGCGCGGCCAGATGCATCAAGCGGTCGATCGAAATCGCGCATGCCGGGCAGCGCCCAGCCAGCCTTGGCGTGCCGCAACAGATAGAGCCTGCTCACCCAACCTCCGATGATGCCGAAGCCGCGGCACGATTAGCCACGAGAAGGGCGCCGCGCACAATGGCCCCTTGTTCTTCCTCGCAAAGAATCATGCGGCACTTTCTCCATCGAATCAGCGACATCTCGCCCCAATGGGTGCCGCGGGGGCACTTTAACAATTGCGTGAGTCGGTGACTGATTGCGCTTGTGCAGGCGTCGGGCGGCGAATATATAAGCGCCAAATTTGGGGCAGTTTGGGTGAGTCGAATGAACGACATCGTTACCGCCGATTACGTACCCTCCGAAGACGAGCCGTTCATGAACGAGCGGCAGAAATCCTACTTCCGCCTGAAGCTCGTCACCTGGAAAAATGACATATTGCGCGAAGCGCGCGAAACTCTCGAAATCCTGCAGCAGGAAAACGCCAACCACCCCGACCTCGCCGACCGCGCCTCTTCCGAGACAGACCGCGCCATCGAGCTCCGGGCTCGCGACCGTCAGCGCAAACTCATCGCGAAGATCGATTCGGCGCTGCAGCGCATCGACGAAGGCACTTACGGCTACTGCGAGGAGACCGGCGAGCCGATCGCGCTGAAACGGCTCGACGCCCGTCCGATAGCCACCTTGTCGATCGAAGCGCAGGAACGGCATGAGCGCCGCGAAAAAGTCTATCGCGACGACTGACGCATTGCTTCTGGACTGCATCTCAAGGCAGTTACAAGTGAAGTCATTGTCAAAAATGGCCGGGCTTTCCGGCCATTTTTGTTGGTTGTATCACAAATCCGTTGCAGCAAGCGAAAGCAAACCCCGGCCGGCGGGGCGCCTCAGGCGCCAATCATTTCTTCTGGCTTGAAAGTTCGCCTAGAAGCCTGGTCATTTCATCGTCGAGCGATTGCGGCGCCTTGGCCACCGGTTTGCCAACAGGACCACCGGAGCGCGGCTGGTCGAGCGAAACCTCCAGGTCCTTCATCAGCTCGTCGTCGATACTGCTCTGCGGTGGCGATGGCGCGTGCCTGACGGCATTGGCGTTGGCTGAGCCATAGGCAGGCAGCGGCGTGACGTTGGTCGATTGATGGGGTTGCGCCGGTTTCGGTGCGGGGGTTGGGGCTGGTGGTGGCGCTGCCGGGCGCTGGCGGGCAGGCGGCGGCGCCGCGGTCGCCGGCTGCGGCGCCGGTCGTGCCGGTGCGGGAGCCGGCTGAGGCGGCCGCGGTTTTGCCGCCGGGGCCGCGGTGGCCGGGACAGGTTGCAGACCACTATCTCCGGTCAGCGCTGGACGGCGCGGTGCGGCAAGGCGTATGTCGCGTTCGACGACGACGTCGGTCGGGCCGCCGATCAGCAGCAGATGTTCGATATCGTCGCGGCGCACCAGCACCAGCCGGCGATGGCTGTCGACGGCGGTGGCGTCCATGACGGCCAGCCGCGTCTTGCGGTTCCGGCCACCGGCGACGAACGTGCCGAAAGTCAGGTTGCGAACGAGCCTGACGATGACGAGCACGATGACCAGCAGGATCAGCGCCGCGAAGGTCCACAGGAGTGCCGCCGCATAACCAGGGCCCGCCACGCTATCCAGCCACTGCATTGGTTTCCCCTGATCGGTTTTGGAAAGTGACGCGACACTAGACCGTTGCGGCTGGCCACCGCAAGTTGCCTTTCACGCATCGTGAACAGCTTGAAACACTGGGAAGGCCGGCCGGCATCATTTTTATCTGACATTTGCCGCCCGGGCCTTTTCCGGACTGGGAGAATGTGATTCAACCGGCTAAAGCGGGTCGCGCTGAAGCGGATTCACGCGAGGCGCGCTAGGGCCTTGTTTTTGTGCATGTCGTTTTCCCAAAACCGAAGTCACTTTTGGGCGACATGCATCAGGGGCGGGTGTCGGAACGTCGGACTTCACGAGCAGGGGGCATATGGCCAAGGAAGCGCGCGGCGATTTCTATCCGGTACCGATCGTCGACCAGAACACGCGACCGGGCGCGGTCACCCGGCTCATCATCTTCATCGTCGTTCTGACGGGGGCCGCGATCGTCTTCGGCCTGTTCCGCGAGCGCCTTGGGGACCCCTTCCTGCTCGGCATGCTTGGCGTGCTGGCGATGATCGGCGTCGGCTTCCTGTTTGCGACCGCGATCGGCTTCGTGCAGGTCACGCCGCGCTCGACCGGCGATGAACTGTCCAAGGCTTTCGTCGATTCGATGGCGCAGGGCCTGCTCGTGACGGACACCAAGGGCCGCGTCGTCTACGCCAACCGTGCCTATGCCGACATGACCGGAGCTTCCTCGGCCGCCGACCTCAAGACGGTCGAAGGGCTGCTTTCGGATGTTCCCGAGGCCTCGGTGACGATTTACCGGCTGGCCTCCGGCCTGCGTGACGGGCAGCCGGGCGACGGCGAGTTTCGGCTGGCGCAGTCGATCCGGCCCGGCGCCGAACCGGGCGCCCGCTGGTACCGGGCGCGCGCCCGCACCTTCAACGTTCCGGGCCAGCGCTTGCCGATGCTGGCCTGGCAACTCGCCGACATTTCGCAGGAGCGGGCCGAGCAGGAGCGTTTCTTCCTCGATCTGCAGAAGGCCATCGATCACCTGGACCACGCCCCGGCCGGCTTCTTTTCCGCCGACCAGGACGGTCGCGTCACCTACATCAACGCCACGCTCGCGGAGTGGCTGGGCATCGATCTTGCCAGCTTCACACCCGGCGCGGTGACCTTGCCGGATATCGTTGCCGGCGACGGCATGGCTTTGGTGCGCTCGGTCAAGGCCGACCCCGGCACGACGCGCAACGCGGTCATCGATCTCGATTTGACGACGATGACGGGAGAGGCGCTGCCGGTGCGCTTCATGCATCGCGTTTCGGCCAGCCGCGAAGGTCTCGGGGGTCCGACACGCACGATCGTGCTCAACCGCACGCAAGGCGAGGATGCCTCGGCCGATCTGCGCGCCTCGGAAGTGCGCTTCACCCGCTTCTTCAACTCGACGCCGATGGCGATCGCGGGTGTCGATGCCAGCGGGCGCATCCTGCGCACCAACGCCCCCTTCCTGTCGCTGTTTTCCTCGGTCGTCGACCGGGACGCCGTGGATCGCCGTGTGCGGCTCGATACGGTGATCCACGAGCGAGAGCGTCCGGCCTTTGCCGCCGCATTCGAGAAGGCCCGGCAGCGGCAGGCCGACATCGAGCCGATCGACACCGTGCTGCCCGGCAACGAGGAGCGGCACATCCGTTTCTACGTCAATGCCGTCGCCGACGGCACCGGCGGCGAGGGCGCAGAGGAATCGGCCATCGTCTACGCCGTCGAGACGACCGAGCAGAAGGCGCTCGAAGGGCAGATGGCGCAAAGCCAGAAGATGCAGGCAGTCGGGCAACTCGCGGGCGGCATCGCCCACGACTTCAACAATGTGCTGACCGCCATCATCATGGCGTCGGACCTGCTTTTGACCAATCACCGGCCGTCGGACCCGTCCTTCCCCGACATCATGAACATCAAGCAGAACGCCAATCGGGCGGCTTCACTGGTCAGGCAGTTGCTGGCCTTCTCGCGCAAGCAGACGCTGCGGCCGGAAGTGCTGAACCTCACCGACGTGCTCGCCGATCTCAGGATGCTGCTTGCCCGTCTGGTCGGCAACGACATCAAGCTGAAGATCGACCACGGCCGTGACCTGTGGCCGGTCAAGGTCGATATCGGCCAGTTCGAGCAGGTGGTGGTCAATCTGGCGGTCAATGCGCGCGACGCCATGCCCGCCGGCGGCGACCTCACCGTGCGCACCCGTAACGTCGCCGCCGAGGAGTGCAAGACCTTCTCCTATCGCGAACTGGCCGCGGCCGACTATGTCGTGGTCGAGGTCGAAGACACCGGCAGCGGCATCGCGCCGGATGTGCTGAAGAAGATCTTCGAGCCGTTCTTCACCACCAAGGAGGTCGGCAAGGGCACTGGCCTCGGCCTGTCCATGGTCTACGGCATCATCAAGCAGACCGGCGGCTTCATTTTCTGCGATTCCGAGGTAGGCAAGGGATCGACCTTCCGCATCTTCCTGCCGCGCCATATCGCGGAAGCGAAAAAGGCGGCCGAACCCGGGGAAACCCCGAGTGCCGCGCCGGTCAAGCCGGTCGACAGCACCAAGGACCTGTCGGGGTCAGCCACGGTGCTGCTGGTCGAGGACGAGGATGCCGTGCGCATGGGCGGCATGCGGGCGCTGACCTCGCGTGGCTATACGGTGCATGAGGCATCCTCCGGCGTCGAGGCGCTGGAAGTATTCGAAGCCCTGGGCGGCAAGGTCGACATCGTCGTTTCGGATGTCGTCATGCCGGAAATGGACGGGCCGACCCTGCTTGGCGAGTTGCGCAAGCGCCAGCCGGATATCAAGTTCGTGTTCGTATCGGGCTATGCCGAGGACGCCTTCGCCAGGAACCTACCAGCCGACGCGCATTTCGGCTTCCTGCCGAAGCCGTTCTCGCTCAAGCAGCTGGCGACGATCGTCAAGGATATGCTGGAGTCCTAATTTAGCTTTCTCCCATGGTCTGCCTTACACAACGCCCCGACAGCGCCATGATTGCGGGCGAGAGGGTAGTCGGGCTTGGGGGAGCAGCGATTGACGCCACACATAGAGGCAGGCAAGGGCGATTACGCCGAAACGGTGCTGTTGCCGGGCGACCCGCAGCGCGCCGAATGGATGGCGCAGACATTTCTCGAGGCGCCACGCTGCGTCAATCGCAGGCGGGGTGCTTTCGGCTTTACCGGCCTTTATCGCGGCCGGCCCATCAGCATCCAGGCAACGGGTATCGGGGTTTCGTCGTTCCTGATCTATACCCATGAATTGCTCGACTATTATGGCGCCCGAACATTGATCCGCACCGGGACCTGCGGCGGCCTGAGCGCCGAGGTAAAGCTGCGCAGCCTGGTGATCTCGCAATCGGCACGGCCGGAAAACAAGCAAAGCGGCCAGGTCTTTGGCCTTTATGAGGCTGACGCCGGCCCGGATCCGGCGTTGCTCTCCTGCGCCTTGGCCAAGGCAGCAGAACTCGGCATCGACCACCATGCCGGCCCGACAGTCTGCACCGACATATTCCATCATCCTGAAACGCACACCCGATATGCCGAGGCAAGGGCACTCGGAGCGCTGGCCGTGGATATGGAGACCAGCGCGCTCTATCGCGTCGCGGCGCATTTCGGCGCGAGGGCGTTATCGCTGCTGACCGTTGTCGACAATCTGGTTACCGGCGAACAGGCCGACTATTCCGAACGCCAGGCGCTTTTCACCGATATGAGCCGGCTGGCGCTCGAGGTTGCCGCAGCGGCGCGCTAAAGCGCTTCCGGTGAAAGCAGAATCGCCTTCAAGCAGTTCGGCGTGACCGTCGCCGGTGATTGCCGTCTTCCCGGACCGCTGTGCGGAGCGCGCCAGGCGCTCCGCATTTTTGTCGGATATAGGTCAGGCGCCGACCGGCAGGCCGTCCATGCGGCGGATGGCGACCACTGACGGCCTCGGCGGCTGGCCGTCCCTGAAATCGGGCCACAATGTTTGCGCCTTGTCGAGCGTCTCGGCGTCTTCCGCGGGGTGCTGGACCGACAGGAACAAGGTCGTGCCATCCGGCGTGAGATGACACGAGAAGGCGGACACGGGTTGCGGGCCGTACGGCGGCGCCGTTCCAGGGCAGGCCTACGGATTGCTCCGCCGGGTGCAGGTCGAGGCGGTGAAGGCGCCGTCGGGTTGCTTCATGATGATGTCGAAGGAGGGCGGGTTCTGGCCATCCAGCGTTGCCTGGGTCATCGACAGCGAGTTGCCGCCCGTGGTGTAGCCGCCGAGCGGTCCCAGCCAGGAGATCTCGCCGTTTGCATTCATCTGATAATTGTAAGCCTGCTGGGCGGTTCCGAAGGTTACCGGGCCGGTATAGACGTTCCCCTTGATGGTGATGTTGCCGAGGTCGAGGAACATGCCGAGCAGGTAGACTTCGCAGTGATAG
The DNA here is from genome assembly GCF_007003935.1 of Mesorhizobium sp. WSM4310. Taxonomy (NCBI): domain Bacteria; kingdom Pseudomonadati; phylum Pseudomonadota; class Alphaproteobacteria; order Hyphomicrobiales; family Phyllobacteriaceae; genus Mesorhizobium; species Mesorhizobium sp. WSM4310. The sequence goes on along the minus strand of NZ_VFTA01000012.1, from coordinate 126,936 downwards.
GTGCCGTCAGGCATCTTGCCGTCGCTGAAGTCGGCCTGTGCAGCGCCGGTCGCTGCCGCCAGAAGCGCTATGCCGATAAAAATGCGTGAAATCAGGGATGTCATGACGTCGCTCGGTTGAGCAGAGAGCTTGCCCTATTTTTGCGCTGTGCTGCAACTTCATAGCCCCCACCTCGCACGTTGAGGCCAAAATCTAGGCATTTGGCGAAATTGGGCAAAAATTAGGCAGCTGCTATATGCGCTGCGCAAATTTCTCTCAACCAATTTTTAACCGGCTCTCTTAGATTTGTTCAATCTAATATAGTAAATGATTGATAATGTTTATTATTGGCCGTTTTTCAGCGTCCCGGCGGCGGTTGGCATGGGGGTTGCATTGTATTGTTGCGGTGCAATCAACCAGCGTGGGAGACTTCCGTATGAGGGGTAATTTCTCGACAATAACAAAAATGTTTTCGGCGAGCGTCGTTGCCGCCGGCCTGTTGATGTCGGCTCCCGCCAGGGCGGCCGACGATACGATCAAGGTCGGCATTCTCCATTCGCTGTCGGGGACCATGGCGATTTCGGAGACGACGCTGAAGGACGCCATGCTGATGCTCATCGATGAGCAGAACGCCAAGGGCGGCCTGCTCGGCAAGAAGCTTGAAGCCGTCGTCGTCGATCCGGCTTCCAACTGGCCGCTGTTCGCCGAAAAGGCGCGCGAGCTGATTTCGAAGGACAAGGTCGCGGCGGTGTTCGGCTGCTGGACCTCGGTGTCGCGCAAGTCGGTGCTGCCGGTGTTCTCCGAGCTCGACAACATCCTGTTCTATCCCGTCCAGTATGAGGGCGAGGAAAGCGAGCGCAACGTGTTCTACACGGGTGCGGCTCCGAACCAGCAGGCCATTCCGGCCGTCGACTATCTGATGAGCAAGGACGGCGGTTCGGTGAAGCGTTGGGTGCTGGAAGGCACCGACTACGTTTATCCGCGTACCACCAACAAGATCCTCGAGGCCTATCTGAAGTCCAAGGGCGTCGCTGCCGAAGACATCATGACCAACTATACGCCGTTCGGCTTCTCCGACTGGCAGACCGAAGTTTCTGCGATCAAGAAGTTCGGTTCTGCCGGCAAGAAGACCGCCGTCGTTTCGACCGTCAATGGTGACGCCAACGTGCCATTCTACAAGGAACTCGGCAACCAGGGCATCAAGGCCGAGGACATTCCGGTCATGGCCTTCTCCGTCGGTGAGGAAGAGCTTGCCGGTCTCGACACCAAGCCGCTGGTCGGCCATCTCGCCGCCTGGAACTATTTCGAGAGCGTCAACACGCCCGAGAACAAGAAGTTCATCTCCGATTGGCACAAGTTCATCAAGAACAACAAGCGCACCACCAACGACCCGATGGAAGCCCATTATATCGGCTTCAATATGTGGGTGAAGGCGGTTGAAAAGGCCGGCACCACCGATCCGGACAAGGTCATCGATGCCATGATCGGCGTTTCGGTGCCGAACCTGACCGGCGGCTATTCGACGATGATGCCAAACCACCACATCACCAAGCCGGTGCTGATCGGCGAAATCCAGGCCAATGGCCAGTTCGAAACGGTTTCGAAGACACCGGGTCTGGTGATGGGCGATGAATGGTCCGATTACCTGCCGGATTCCAAGGACCTGATCTCCGATTGGCGCAAGCCTCTGTCCTGCGGCAACTTCAACGTTGCTACCGGCAAGTGCGGCGGCAAGGGAACGAACTGACCTCCCAGGTCTGGACTGTTGGGTCCATGACCAGACCGCAGCGTCCGGACGGTTTCCTCCGCCGTCCGGACGTCCAATTCAAACCTTCAAGGGGTTAACATAAGCCGATGACCTTGATCCGCGCGGGCCTGACACTGCTGTTCCTGCTGACGACGCTGTCGTCTTCGGGCGCCGCGGAAGCCGACCTGCGTGGCATCATCGCCAAGTTCGCTACGGTAACGGACTTTTCTGAGACGGGAGCTGTCGTCCAAGAATTGACAGCCACAGGGGATTCCGCTGTCGAACGGCCGCTTGCTGCATTGGCTGACGGCAATCTTTACATTCGCACCGCCGACTCGATGGTTTTTGTCGGCAAGGAAGGCGATGAAGGCGTCCAGCTTTTTGACCCGCTGAGCGGCGAGGCAGCTGGCGAGGCCTCCGAGGACGACATAACCAAGATCACTGTCAACAACACCTTGCGCCGCGCCATCCGTGATGCATTGGGCACGTTGACGCTTGGTTCCAAGGATCCGACCGTTCGCATCGCCGCGGCCGACACCATGTTCAAGACACCGGACGCCGCCAATATCGAACCGCTCGACGCAGCGATCGCCAGTGAAAGCGTGGCGAGCGTCAAGGCTTTGCTAGAGCAGGCGCGTGGCGCTTCCATACTGGTTTCAGACAAGCCTGATGCAGACAAGCTCGCCGCAATCGCGCTGATCGGTGCGCGTGGCGACCGTAATGCGGTTTCGCTACTCACCTCCGTCGAGGCCAACGCCTCCGGAGCGGTTAAGGAAGCGGCGACGGCCGCAATCGCAAGCATTAATTCAACGCTCGCCATCTGGGATGCCGGGCAGAACATCTGGTATGGCATTTCGCTGGGGTCGGTGCTGCTGCTCGCGGCGATCGGGCTCGCCATCACCTTCGGCGTCATGGGCGTCATCAACATGGCGCATGGCGAGATGGTCATGCTCGGCGCCTACACGACCTTCGTTGTCCAGCAAGTGATCCGCACATCCTTTCCCGGCCTGTTCGACTGGTCGCTGGTCATTGCGCTGCCGCTTGCCTTCCTGGTCGCCGCACTCGTTGGCCTCGCCATCGAACGCGGCGTCATCCGCTTCCTCTACGGACGGCCGCTGGAGACGCTGCTGGCGACCTGGGGCGTGTCGCTGATCCTGCAGCAGGCGGTGCGCTCGATCTTCGGGCCGACCAACCAGGAGGTCGGCAACCCCTCCTGGATGTCGGGTTCGTTCGATATCGGCCAGCTGGCCATCACCTGGAACCGGCTGTGGATCCTGGTCTTCGCGCTCACCGTCTTCGGCGTCCTGCTCTATGTGATGAAGCGCACGCCCTGGGGACTGCAGATGCGCGCCGTCACCGCCAACCGGCGCATGGCGGCCTCGATGGGCATCAGGACGCCATGGGTCGACGCGCTGACCTTCGCGCTCGGATCCGGCATCGCCGGCATTGCCGGCGTCGCACTCAGCCAGATCGACAATGTCTCGCCCAATCTCGGCCGCGGCTACATCATCGACAGCTTCATGGTCGTCGTCTTCGGCGGCGTCGGCAATCTCTGGGGCACGCTGGTCGGCGCCTTTTCGCTGGGCATCGTCAACAAGTTCCTCGAGCCTTATGCCGGCGCCGTGCTCGGCAAGATCGTCGTGCTGGTGCTGATCATCCTGTTCATCCAGAAGCGCCCGCGCGGCCTGTTCGCCCTCAAGGGCAGGGCGGTGGAAGCATGATCACGGGACGCTTCTTCGCCGCCGGCGCCGACCGCCGCATCGCCATCACCATCTTCATCCTGCTGGCCGCGGCCATTATCGTGCCGCTGCTCAACCTTGCGGTGTCGCCAACCAGCGCCTTCTACGTCCCGGCCTATATCGTGGCGCTGACCGGCAAATATCTCTGCTATGCGCTGCTGGCGCTCGCGCTCGACCTGGTCTGGGGCTATTGCGGCATCCTTTCGCTCGGCCACGGCGCCTTCTTCGCGCTCGGCGGCTATGCGATGGGCATGTATCTGATGCGCCAGATCGGTTCGCGCGGCGTCTATGGCAACCCGATCCTGCCTGATTTCATGGTGTTCCTGAACTACAAGGAATTGCCGTGGTTCTGGCATGGCTTCGATCATTTCTGGTTTGCGGCGATCATGGTGCTGGCGGTGCCCGGCCTGCTCGCCTTCGTCTTCGGCTGGTTCGCCTTCCGCAGCCGCGTCACCGGCGTCTATCTCTCCATCATCACCCAGGCGATGACCTATGCGCTGCTGCTCGCCTTTTTCCGCAACGATATGGGTTTCGGCGGCAATAACGGCCTGACTGATTTCAAGGACATTCTTGGTTTCAACGTGCAAGCCGACGCAACGCGTTCGGCGCTGTTCGCCGCCAGCGCGGTGATGCTGGCGCTCGCCGTGTTCATCACCTGGGCGATCGTCGGCTCCAAATACGGCAAGCTCCTGATGGCGGTGCGCGATGCCGAAAGCCGCACGCGCTTCCTCGGCTGGCGGGCGGAGAATGTGAAACTGTTCGCCTTCACCGTCTCGGCGGTCATGGCCGGCATTGCCGGCGCGCTCTATGTGCCGCAAGTCGGAATCATCAATCCCGGCGAGTTCGAACCGTCCAATTCGATCGAGGTGGTGATCTGGGCCGCCGTCGGCGGACGTGGCACCATTGTCGGGCCGATCATCGGAGCGCTGCTGGTCAATGCTGGCAAATCCTGGTTCACCGGCGTGCTGCCGGAATTGTGGCTGTTTGCGCTGGGCGGCCTGTTCGTTGCCGTCACCTTGCTCTTGCCAAAGGGCATCATCGGCATGTGGGACAGCTGGGGCGGCAATGCGAAGGCGTTGCGCGCGGCCTCCGTCGCTGAAGAGGCCGCCACCAAGGTTGCAATGCCGTCCGCGACCTCGAAGCCCGCTCGCTCGCCGGCGAGGAATCCGGGCGAATGGTCCTTGTCCGACCCTGAACCGCAGGCGGCGGAGTAGCGACCATGAGCAAGTCGAACACCATGCTCTATCTCGACGGCGTCTCGGTCTCCTTCGACGGTTTTCGCGCCATCAACAATTTGTCGCTCGTGCTCGACAAGGGCGAGATGCGCGCCATCATCGGCCCCAACGGCGCCGGCAAGACGACGATGATGGACATCGTCACCGGCAAGACGCGGCCCGACGAGGGCGAAGTGTTCTTCGACGGCCAGGTGGATCTCACCAGGCATGACGAGGCCGAGATCGCCATGATGGGCATAGGCCGCAAGTTCCAGAAACCGACAGTCTTCGAAAGCCACACGATCGAGGACAATCTGATGCTGGCGCTGAAGGGGCCGCGTTCGATCTTCCCGGCGCTGTTCAACCGCCGCTCTGCGGCCGAGGCGCGGCAGATCGACGACATTCTCGGCATTATCCGGCTGGGCAACAAGCGCCACGAGCTGGCCGCCAATCTCAGCCACGGCCAGAAACAGTGGCTGGAGATCGGCATGCTGCTGGCGCAGGACCCGAAGCTGCTTTTGGTCGACGAGCCGGTCGCGGGCATGACCGATGCCGAAACCGAGGAGACGGCGCGGCTGCTCAAGGACATTGCGCGCGACCATTCCGTCATCGTCGTCGAGCACGACATGCATTTCGTTCGCGAACTCGGCGTCAAGGTCACCTGCCTGCACGAGGGCTCGGTGCTGTCGGAAGGCACACTCGATTTCGTCTCGGCCGACGAGCGCGTCGTCGAAGTCTATCTGGGGAGATGACCATGGTCTGGCGGGTGCAGTTTCATCGCTTCGATCTGTCGTTTCTCCGGTTCTGGAGAAGGCGCTGACATGCTCGAAGTTTCCAACGCCACACTCCACTACGGCGCCGCCCAGGCGCTGCGCGGCGTTTCGCTGAAGGCGGGTGCCGGGAAGATCACTTGCGTGCTCGGCCGCAACGGCGTCGGCAAAACCAGTTTGATGAGATCGATCGTCGGCCACCACCGGCTGACGAGCGGAAGCGTTGCCTTCGAGGGGAAGGCGCTCGACCGGAGCGCGGCGTATGACCGCGCCCGGTCGGGCATCGCATTCGTGCCGCAGGGCAGGGAGATCTTTCCCCTGCTCACGGTGCGCGAAAACCTGGAATCGGGTTTTGCGCCGTTGAAGCGTGCCGACCGCAATGTGCCGGCGCATGTCTTCGAGCTGTTTCCAGTGCTGAAGCAGATGCTCGGCCGCCGTGGCGGTGATCTTTCGGGCGGTCAGCAGCAGCAGCTCGCCATCGGCAGAGCGCTGGTGATGCGGCCGAAGCTGCTGGTGCTGGATGAGCCCACCGAGGGCATCCAGCCATCGATCATCAAGGACATCGGCCGCGCCATCCGCTATTTGCGCGACCAGGCTGGTATCGCGGTGCTGCTGGTCGAACAATATCTCGACTTCTGCCGCGAGCTTGCCGACGAGGTCAACATCATGGACCGGGGCCAGATCGTCCATACTGGACCGGCGCAAGATTTAGACCGGGCTGATGTGCGAAAGTTTCTTACCGTCTAGAATCGGTGCTGGACTTCAGCTGACGATCCAAACTCCTTGGCAATTCCAATATTTCTTTCATCCAGCGATCCTCATCTCTGGCGCGCCAGAGGCGGCATGCTAGTCTTTTGTTGGCTTTGTGAGTCGGCCGCTTCCGTATCAGTCTGGTTATCGCAGATCGAGGGTGCGGCGAAGGCCGGCAAGTTCCACGCAAGCAAGGCTTCCTAGCTTCTCTCCTGCGATCTTTGTCGTTCAAACGCGTTTGGGCACACAGGCTAAGGGACAGCCATGGAACGTTTCGTCGAGGACTACCAGAAGCGGCGGCTTACCGAACGGGTCGATATCATCGCGGCCATCAACATTTTGAGGTCACAGGGCTGCGAATATGACGACCTGATCGAGGAGATCACCAAGGTGTTCTACGTCGACCTCGATACTTTCAATGAAATCGTGATGGCGGCATAGAGCCGCTTTCGCCCATCCAATAGAGTCGCCTTCGCCCATCCAATAGTCACAGCTCGGCATTGATAAGCGCGGTCAGCTCGCGCGCCGGAACGCAGAGGCGGTGACGCGGTTGCGGCCGCCGCGCTTGGCGTCGTAAAGCGCCTTGTCGGCGGCGCTGAGCACCTTGTCGAAGCTGAGCCCCTCTTTGCTGCCGAATGCAAAACCGGCACTGACCGTGCATCTCAGGGAGCCGGTTTCGGTCTCTATCTGGCGTGTCGCGAAGGCGGTTCGGATGCGCTCCGCCGCGCCCTCGACCGTTTCCGGCAAGGTGCGCTTCAACACCAGCGCGAATTCCTCGCCGCCCATGCGCGCGGCAACGTCGGTCTGGCGAAGATTGCCGGCGAGTTCGCTCGCAAATACCTTCAGCACCTCGTCGCCGGCCGCGTGGCCGAACTCGTCGTTGATGGCTTTGAAATTGTCGAGATCGAAGACGACCACGGCGGTAAAGGCACCGACCGGGAGATGGCCATGCATGTCGAACAGTGCGCGCCGGTTGAGCAGGCCGGTCAAGGGATCGGTGAGCGCGTTGCGGCGGTGGTGTCTCGCCAGGCGCCCCTGATTGAGCGCAAGGGACAGGGCGCCAATGCCCGTCATACTGGCGATGACGACAATGAGGCTCAGTTCCTCGGCCCAGTTGCTTGGTGCATGGCCGAGAACCAGCTTGCCGTCCCATGCCAGGACCGCCGCGCACAGCATGAAGGAAACGGCGGTGGCCGAGTAGAGCGTGGTGATGCCGACCGTCAGGGCAGGGGCTTCGTCGCGGCCGCGCCAGTATTCGAATGCCGTCGCGAACAGGAGCAAGGCGGCGAACAGGTTCTCGAACATGAAGCCAAGGCCATCATAGCCCAGAGCCATGGGGGGCAGCGTCACTGCCAGTGAAACACAGCCCAACAATGCTCGCGGCAGCGGCGAGCCGCCGGTTCTGAACTGGTAGGCCGCACCCAGCATGGTTGAGAAACCGAGCAGCAACAGGGCAAGGGTGGCGATGCCGAGCAAGCGCCCGGGCATGTCGATATAGGCGTCATAGACAAAGATATCGCCGACCACGAATACCAGGCTGATCGCCCATGTCAGCAGGAACCGTTCCGTGCGGGCGGTCAGCCACATGCCGAACAATGTCAGGCTCAGGCAAGCAGCGGAGAAACCGACAGCCAGCAGAAGTGAAGTGTAGTCGAGCGACATGCCCCTCTTTCCCTGCCGGCGGCGGCTCCAGCTCTGCAGCTTGGCGTCGCCGCATACATGCAGCAAGGAAGTGTCGATAAGGTTACGATCGTGGCGAAGATGCCCGGGAATAGACGCTTTGCTACGCGCAAAACGCATAGATGATGCACTTACAGCATGTAGCCGAACAACAACGAATGCTTGTCAGCCGGCTATGCGCTTCATCAGCGCCATCGCCCCGAACGGTGCGCGCACTTTGCCCTCGGTGATGAAGTAGACGAACACGTCGCGCGGCTGAACAGGCGCGTCGGTGGCGGGATCGGCGCGTCGCAAATCGGCCGGCTGCTTGCCTTCAGCCCATGTCTTTGCCCGCGCCGCCCACTCGTCGAGCCCCTTCGGCGTGTAGCAATCGGGATTGTCGTCCGATCCGGTCTGCAGTCGTGCGTAGACGAAGTCGCCGGTGACGTCGGCGATATCAGGATATTTGGCATGGTCGGCATAGACGATCGCCGCCTTGTATTTGCGGGCAAGTGCCGCGAATTCCGGCACGATGAAACTGTCGTTGCGGACTTCCAGCGCATGGCGCAGCGCGACACCGTCCTGTTTCTCCGGCAGCAGGTTCAAAAAAGCTTCGAAATCGTCCGGATCGAACTTTTTCGTCGGCGCGAACTGCCACAGGATCGGGCCGAGCTTGTCGCCGAGCGCGGCAACGCCGGAGCCGAGGAAGCGCATCATCGATTCACCGGCCTCGCCCAGCACGCGGCGGTTGGTGACGAAGCGGTTGCCCTTCAGCGAATAGACGAAACCGTCCGGCGCCTCGCTTGCCCATTTGACGAAGGTCGGCTCCTTGAAGCTGGAATAGTAGGTGCCGTTGACCTCGATGCTCGGCACCTGCCGGCTGGCGTAGTGCAGTTGCTTGGCCTTCGACAATTTGTCCGGATAGAAGGACGTATCCCAGGGCTCGAAGGTCCAGCCGCCCATGCCGGAGCGGATTGTTCCCGATTTGCTCATTATCGTCCTCCCGAGTGCGGTGTCTGGCCAAATTCAGAAGTCTGGCCGCGTTCAGAAAATCAGGCCGTCGTGGTCTCGTCGACCGGCTTTGCCATGTCGACAAGCACCCATCCTGGCCGGTAGGGGTTGGGCCGGCGACCCGTTTCGCGATAGCCGTAAGCGAGATAGAGCGCGATGTTCCGCTCCATTTTCGCATTGGTGTAGAGCCGTATCTCCGGCAGGCGCCACTGGCGCGTCTGCTCGTCGGCGTGTTTTAGCAATGCGATACCGAACCCCTTGCCCTGGAAGGCGGGCGACACCGCGATGGAGAAGATCATGGCGTGATCCGCATGCCGCTCCAGTGTGAGCACTCCGGCAGGTTCGCCGTCGCTCTCCAGCAGCCAGACCTCGGCGTTCGCGATGCGCGGCGCGTAGTCTTCGGTCACCGGGATCGGCGGCGCGTCGAGCATGGCGTTGTAGGGGGCGTAGGCGGCTTGCGTCAGCGAAACGACTGTTTGGATATCACCGGCAAGCGCTCTTCTGATTGTCATCCAAACACTCTCCAGGCGCCAACCGGTCCGCTGATCACTCCGCCGCTTCGCGCTTGCCTCCGGGGCGCCGCTCCAGCAGTTCTTTGAGGAACTGCCCGGTGTAGCTGCGCTTCTCGCGCACGATCGCTTCCGGTGTGCCCTGGGCAACCAGTTCGCCGCCGCCGTCGCCGCCTTCGGGGCCGAGGTCGAGCACCCAGTCGGCGGTTTTGATCACTTCGAGATTGTGCTCGATGACCACCACCGTGTTGCCCTGGTCAACCAGCTCGTGCAGCACTTCCAAGAGTTTGGCGACGTCGTGGAAATGCAGGCCGGTGGTCGGCTCGTCGAGAATGTAGAGCGTCTTGCCTGTCGCCTTGCGCGACAGTTCCTTGGCGAGCTTGATGCGCTGCGCCTCGCCGCCGGACAACGTCGTCGCCTGCTGGCCGATATGGATGTAGCCGAGGCCGACCTGCTTCAGCGTATCGAGCTTGTCGCGCACGCCCGGCACGGCGGCGAAGAAGTCGACGCCTTCCTCGACGGTCATGTCGAGCACGTCGGCGATCGACTTGCCCTTGAACAGGACGTCGAGCGTCTCCCTGTTGTAGCGCTTGCCGTGGCAGACGTCGCAGGTGACGTAGACGTCAGGCAAAAAGTGCATCTCGATCTTGATGACGCCGTCGCCCTGGCAGGCCTCGCAGCGGCCACCCTTGACGTTGAACGAGAAGCGTCCCGGCTGGTAGCCGCGCGCCTTGGCCTCGGGCAGGCCGGCGAACCAGTCGCGGATCGGCGTGAAGGCGCCGGTATAGGTGGCGGGGTTCGAACGCGGGGTCCGTCCAATGGGCGACTGGTCGATGTCGATGACCTTGTCGAGGAATTCCAGGCCCTCGATGCGGTCATGCTCGGCCGGATGCTCGCGCGAGCCCATGATGCGGCGCGAGGCTGCCTTGAACAGCGTCTCGATCAGGAAGGTCGACTTGCCGCCGCCCGATACGCCGGTGACGGCGGTGAAGGTGCCGAGCGGGATTTCGGCAGTGACGTTCTTCAGATTGTTGCCGCGCGCGCCGACGATTTTCAGGCGCCGGTTCTTTTTCGCCTCACGCCGGACCCCGGGGGTGGCTACTTCAAGCGCGCCCGACAGGTATTTGCCGGTGATCGAGTTGGGATTGGCCATCACTTGCTGCGGCGTGCCCTGGGCGATGATCTCGCCGCCATGGATGCCGGCGGCCGGACCCATGTCGACGACATAGTCGGCATGCAGGATGGCATCCTCGTCATGTTCGACGACGATGACGGTGTTGCCGATGTCGCGAAGGTGCTTGAGCGTATCGAGCAGGCGCGTGTTGTCGCGCTGGTGCAGGCCGATCGACGGCTCGTCCAGCACGTAAAGCACGCCGGTGAGCCCCGAGCCGATCTGCGACGCTAGGCGGATGCGCTGGCTCTCGCCGCCCGACAGCGTGCCCGAATTGCGCGACAATGTCAGATAATCGAGCCCGACATCGTTGAGGAAGCGCAGCCGCTCGCGGATTTCCTTCAGCACGCGCACAGCGATCTCGTTCTGCTTGTCGTTGAGCTGCGCAGGCAGGTCGGTGAACCATTTGTCGGCGTTGCGGATCGACTGTTCCGTGACTTCGCCGATGTGCTTGCCGCCGATCTTAACCGCCAGCGCTTCCGGCTTCAGCCGATAACCTTTGCAGACGGGGCAGGGCGTCGCCGACATGAAGCGCTCGATCTCCTCGCGCATCCAGGCGGATTCGGTTTCCTTCCAGCGCCGTTCGAGATTGGGGATGACGCCTTCGAAGGTCTTGGTCGTCTTGTAGGAGCGCAGGCCGTCATCATACTGGAAGGTGACTTCACGCTCGCCGGTGCCGCGCAGGATCGCGTCCTGGGCCTCGGCGCTCAAATCCTTGAACTTGTCGCCGAGCTTGAAGCCGTAGGCCTTGCCTAAGGCCTCGAGCGTCTGCACGTAATAGGGCGAGGTCGACTTCGCCCATGGGCTGACGGCGCCGTCGCGCAGCGACACGTTTTCGTCGGGCACGACGAGATTGGGGTCGATGGCGCGCTGGCTGCCGAGACCGTCGCAGGTCGGGCAGGCGCCGAACGGGTTGTTGAACGAGAACAGCCGCGGCTCGATTTCGGGAATGGTGAAGCCGGACACTGGGCAGGCGAATTTTTCCGAGAACAGGATGCGCTCATGCGTCTCGTTCTTCGATTTGTTGACCGAATCCTCGCCGGTCTGGCTGGAATCGAGCGGCCTGTCGGCGAACTCGGCCACCGCCAGCCCCTCGGCGAGCTTCAGCGCCGTCTCGATGGAGTCGGCAAGACGCGTGGCCAGATCGCCGCGTACGACGATACGGTCGACGACGACGTCGATGTCGTGCTTGTATTTCTTATCGAGCGCCGGAACATCGGATATCTCATAGAAGACACCGTCGACCTTGACGCGCTGAAAACCCTTCTTCTGCAGCTCCAGCAGTTCCTTGCGGTACTCGCCCTTGCGGCCGCGCACGATCGGCGCCAGCAGGAACAGGCGCGTGCCTTCCTCCAGCGCCAGCACCCGGTCGACCATCTGGCTGACCGTCTGGCTCTCGATCGGCAGGCCGGTGGCCGGCGAATAAGGTACGCCGACACGCGCGAACAGCAGGCGCATATAGTCGTAGATCTCGGTGACGGTGCCGACCGTCGAGCGCGGGTTCTTCGAGGTAGTCTTCTGCTCGATCGAGATGGCAGGCGACAGGCCGTCGATCTGGTCGACGTCGGGCTTCTGCATCATCTCGAGGAATTGCCGGGCATAGGCCGACAGGCTCTCGACATAGCGGCGCTGGCCTTCGGCATAGATGGTGTCGAAGGCCAGCGACGATTTGCCGGAACCAGACAGGCCGGTCATGACGATCAGGCTGTCACGCGGCAGGTCGAGATCGACATTCTTCAGATTGTGTTCGCGCGCCCCGCGAATGGAAAGGAATTTATGGTCGGCCATCGCCGGTCGCCGCCTCAGATCTGGAATTCGTGGGATTGGCGGGATTGTCCCAGCCATCCCCTATGTAGGTGTTTTTGCCGCCACGTCGAGAGACGCCACAATTCCCGACAGAAGTCGTTTAACCGTCTTTCGCGCGAAGGGGCAAGCAGAAAGAACAAAGGCCGAACACGCTCCTGACAAAGCTGTGTAGAAACCTGACCTGTACGTAACCTCCCGGCGATCACAATTTTCCGTAACCGGCTATTGAAGGTTGACGTGGCCGGCTCACGGGGGCAGTCTCCCGGGGTCAGTGAAGCCGGCCGTCTTTCGATGGCCTCGCCGCCCCAAGGCGGCCTGCGAGACGCCGCAGGCATTTGCGATTTGCGCTTCGCTACGACAATGTCGCAACGGACACAGGAGCGGAGCATGACGCCACCGGACAGTCCCCAAGGGCTCCACGCCTCGTTGGAGCCGCGGCAGGCATAAGTGCCAGGGTTTAGCGTTTGCGCCACCCGACAAACCGTGACTTGCCGTATCCCCAAAATCAGAGACCGCTAGTCGGATCGTCGGCTGACGCCGCGTAGCATCCGAAATCAAACGCCGGCAGTACACTCCCGGCAAAATTTGGATTTGAGATCCAGAAAAGCCCCGTCCGTTTGCCTAGGGCACGGCGGGGCTGTTCTTTTGACGACATGGCTGCACCGGCCCCAGCGGAGGGCTGCTCACCTCGGCGGCTTAAACCCGCCCGTGGCCATATCGATCGTGATGGTGCCGGAAATCCTGACATCGGTATCGCCGATTTTGAACGTGCCGTTGCCGTTGCTGGGGAACGCATCGTCGGGTTCCGGCCGGGGACCCGGCTTGGCGATGCGATAATCACCGTTCACACCGGGCAGTGCGCGTTTCTGTGCCTGCGGTGCGCTGTCGCCGGCGAGGGCCATACCGCTCGCAAGGCTGGCAAAAGTGAGCACCGCTGCGACCATGAGGCGATGCGACGTCCTGGGCGAATGAGTGTCGATCATCCCGGGATTATAGGGACCAGCCGCTCCCGGAACCAGAGCGGTGTCGTCAAATCATCGACAGCGGGCAGAAATCCGAGCTGGTTCACGCCGCCTTTTTGCGCGTGTCGAAGACATGGTCGACAATGCCCCATGCCTGGGCCTCGCGGGCGGTCATGAAATGGTCGCGGTCGAGCGTGCGTTCGACCTCCTCATAGCTGCGGCCGCAATGCTGGGCGTAGAGTTCGGCCATATGGCGTTTGGTCTTGCCGATCCGCTCGGCATGGCGCTGGATGTCGGAAGCCTGGCCCTGGAAGCCGCCCAGCGGCTGATGCAGCAGAATGGTGGCGTTGGGCAGCGCGATGCGGCGCCCCGGCGTGCCCGCCATCAGCAGGAACGAACCCATCGAGGCGGCAAACCCCATGCACACGGTCGATACCGGGCAACTGACATACTGCATCGTGTCGTAGATGGCGAACCCGCTGGTCACCACGCCGCCCGGCGAGTTGATGTAGAGCGATATCTCCTTGTCGGGACTGTCCGACTCCAATGATAAAAGCTGCGCGCAGACCAGCGCCGAGACGTCGTCGTTGATCTCGCCATTGATGAAGATGATGCGCTCGCGCAGCAGCCGCGAGAAAATGTCGAAGGCGCGTTCGCCGCGGCTCGATTGCTCGATCACCATCGGCACCAGACTGGCAAGACCGCTCATTTTTCGTCTCCGATTTCCGTGTTCAGGCTGCGAGCAGCAGGGTGTTCGGTATGTTCGCGGCGACAGGCTTTGCGCGCCCGTCCACTCCAAGCGAGAGCCGGCAGCCGGCGCCCGCCGTGGCGACGGCGGGCATCGCTTTCCCTGCAAAACCGTCATGGACGATGCGCAGATGCGTGCCGCCGGAAACGGTGCGGGCGAGTGTGAAGGTAACGACACTGTCGAGCGGATCCCCGGCGTCGCCCGGCTGCTCTCGCCAGGAATAGCGCAGCAGGCGCTCCGGCTCGGCGTCGAGGATTTCGCATTCGATGGCAGCTTCGGTCCCGGCGAAGGCAAAACGATTGCCGATTTCCGGCCTGATGTCGTTCGGCATCATCCATGCGGCGAGCAATTCCGGCACGGTCAGCGCCCGCCACACTTTTTCCGGCGGTTCAGCAAGGTCGTATTCGAACTCGAGCACATCCGGGGAGGCTTCGCCCCGGGTCTTGGCGTTCATCGATCCCAAATCCTTCATTGATCCATGTCCTTCAAAACCGTCTTGAGCCTTTCGATCCGCTCCGGCCAGAAGGTCCGGTAGCGTTCGATCCAGGAGAGCAAGGGGGCGAGCCCCTGCGGATCGGCACGATAGTAGGCGTTGCGTCCGGCCCGCCGCTCGACCACGAGGCCGGCGCCGCGCAGCACCGCCAGATGCTGCGACACTGCCGGCTGCGACACCGTCAGGCCGCTGCGCAATTCGGACACGCTCATTTCAGCTGCGGCGAGGCGCTCGAAGACGGCGCGGCGCGTCGGGTCAGCCAAAGCGCGGAAAATCTCTGCTTCGATCATGACAAAAGCATAAGTCGATACTTATTGATTTGGCAAGCGCTGTTTTGAAACCCATATGTCAGGCTCAGGCACTGTTGCCATTCCTTGACAATCAGCGGCAGCGCATATAGGAACGAAAAGGGAACAAAAACCTTGTGGGAAAAGCCAGCCTTAGCAGGCGGCTGACGTCCGCAGCCTGTAAGGTGCTGCGACAAAAATTTGTTTCGGATGAGCGCGGAGAAAAATCATGGCGGGTAGCGTCAATAAGGTCATTCTGGTCGGCAATCTCGGCGCGGACCCTGAAATCCGCCGCCTGAACTCTGGCGAGCCGGTCGTCAACATCCGTATCGCCACGTCGGAAAGCTGGCGCGACAAGAATTCCGGCGAGCGCAAGGAAAAGACCGAGTGGCACAATGTCGTCATCTTCAATGAGGGCATCGCCAAGGTGGCCGAGCAGTATCTGAAGAAGGGCATGAAGGTCTATGTCGAGGGCCAGCTGCAGACGCGCAAATGGCAGGACCAGACCGGCGCCGACAAGTACACGACGGAAGTCGTGCTGCAGCGATTCCGCGGCGAACTGCAGATGCTCGACGGGCGCCAGGGTGAGGGCGGCCAGGTCGGCGGTTATTCCGGCGGCGGCAGCAGCCGCGGTTCCGATTTCGGCCAGTCCAGCCCGAACGAGAGCTTCAACCGTGGCGGCGGCGCCCCCAGGGGCGGCGGTGGCGGCGGTTCGTCGCGCGAACTGGACGACGAGATCCCGTTCTGATCGAAAGCAACATCAGACGGCTGAGGTCGCGTGATCGATGCCCCGAGGGTCCTGCATGGACTTTCGGGGTTTTGCATTGTTGATTTGGCCTGACAGCAGGCGCGGCCAAAGGACTGAAAGGACAAAGCGGTGAAGGCACGGATAAAATGGGTCGAAGAGCGCACCTTCGTCGGCGAGTCCGGCAGCGGCCACAAGCTGGTGCTGGGAACGGCACCCGGCCCTGAAGGCAAGACGCCGGGCCCGAGCCCGATGGAACTGGTGCTGATCGGCACCGGCGGCTGCTCGGCCTATGATGTCGTGCATATACTGGAAAAGGGTCGCGAGGCGGTTGAGGACTGCGTCGTCGAACTCGACGCCGATCGCGCCGAGACCGACCCGAAGGTGTTCACCCGCATCCACATGCATTTCATCGTCAAGGGCCGCGCGCTGTCGCCCGACAAGGTTCAGCGGGCGATCAATCTTTCGATCGAAAAATACTGCTCGGCCTCCGCCATGATGGCCAAGACGGCCACGATCACGCATGATTTCGAAGTCGTCGACACCACAGCAAAGTAGGGCAGTAGGGCAGTAGGGCAGTAGGGACTGCCGTTCACCCCACCATCAGCGCCTTGATGCCGTCGGCCACGAATTGTACGGCCAGTGCGGCCAGGATGACGCCGAGCAGGCGGGTCAGGATCGAGCGGCCGGTCTGGCCGAGGATGCGGTCGATGCGTTCCGACAGCACGAACACCAGATAGGTGATGGCGAGGCAGACGAAGATGATGCCGACAAGTGCTGCCTGCGCGGCAAAGCCCTGAAACGAGCCGGAGAGCAGCACCGTCGCCGAAATCGCGCCGGGGCCGGCGATCAGCGGGATCGCCAGCGGGAAGGCGGCGATGTTGTGGATCATGTCCTTGGTGATGGCGACGTCGCCGATCTTCTCCTTGCGGTCCTGTCGCCGCTCGAAGACCATCTCGAAGGCGATGAAGAACAGCAGGAAACCGCCGGCGACGCGGAAGGCCGGCAGCGTGATGCCGAACACCGACAGGATCGAGGCGCCGGCCACCGCGAACAGCGCCATCACCAGGAAGCCGATGACCGAGGCGCGGACCGACACCTGCTGGCGCTCCTCGCGGTTCATGCCGCGCGTCACGGCGAGGAACAGTGGCGCCAGGCCGGGCGGATCGATGGTCACGAGAATGGTGACGAAGGCATTGAACAGGCTGTCGAAACTCGGCATCGCTGACCCTCCCGCCGGGCCGAGCCCGTACCATGCCATTGGTAGAGCAAAGCCTGGTCGGTGGAAACTGTCAGGACCGCGAAACCACGGCTCTCGACGGGTCAGCCGGCAGCGCCGCAATAGGCCTCGAGGCGATAACCATCCGGGTCGATAACAAAGGCGGCGTAATAATTGTCGCCGTAGTCGGCGCGCGGGCCCGGCGCGCCATTGTCGCTGCCGTCTTCGCGCAAGGCAGCGGCATGGAAGGCATCGACGCTGTCGCGTGTCGGCGCGGCGAAGCAGAAATGCAGGCCTGATTTTTCGTTCGCCGGAACCGGCCGCGCTGCCTCGTTGACCCATAGCGCGACGCTTTCGGCGCCATAGCCGAGCGAACCCGGTGACTGGCTGAGGCAGGTGTAGCCGAGCGGCTTCAGCGCTGCGTCATAGAAGCGCTTGGAGGTGTTGGCGTCGCGAACACCGATCGAGATATGATCGAACATCGTTTTCTCCATTGTTACAAAGTGTTGCTGGTTCAGGCTGTTGCGACGCGCCGCGCCAGGAACTCAACCTCCAGCCGCCATGTCGCGCCATTGTCGTGCGAGCGCTCGCCGCGCCAGCGGAAGGAATTTTCGGTGATCCGCGAAAAGCTCCAGCGCACCGAGGAACCGGTGCCGTCGGCGCCGACCTGCACGATCGCGTCGCCCTCGGCCCGGCCGAGCTGGCGGCTGAAATACTGATTGCGCGGATCGCTCCAGAAAATGTGCCAGGCGTCTGCGCCGGGATCATAGACCCGCAGCGTCGTGCCGTAGAACGTCCACTTGCCCAGGGAAGGCTGGGAACCGGTGTTCCGCGCGGGCAGGATCCAGACGTCCTGGATGGCGCGGCCTTCGAGCACCCAGCCGAAATGCACCTCGCCACGTCCGGTCAGCACGGTGCCATCCTCGAGGTGGCGTGAGGCATCGAAAGTCCAGGCGCCGACGAAGCGGCCATAAAGGTTCAGTTCTTCGGCGAGCCCGTCGATTGGTCCGGGACTGTGCAGGGCTTCGGCAAAGGGGTCGAACATGGCTGCGGCCTCTTTCTGTCAGGAGACCGGGAGGAATAGGCGCTGACGGGGTTCTGGGCTTGGGAAAAATTGCTATATTTCGGCCATGACAGCGACGACCCGCACTCTCGCATCCGGACCCGGCTGGCACGTGGCGGATGTGATCTGCACGGCCGGCGCGGGCGACCGGCCGTTCGAGGAAGCCCATCAGGATTTCTGTGTTGCAGCGGTCACCGGCGGCACGTTCCGCTACCGCGCGCAGCAAGGCACCGCCATGCTGGCGCCAGGCGCGCTGCTGCTCGGCAATTCCGGCACATGCTATGAATGCGGACACGAACACGGCAGCGGCGACCGCTGTCTCTCGTTCCATTTCAAGCCTGCCTACATGGAACGGATTGTCGCCGGTTTGCCGGGCGCGAGCACGCTTACCTTCGATGCGCCGCGCCTGCCGCCTTTGCCGGCCTTGGCGCCGCTGCTGGCCGAGGCGGAAGCCGCGCGGGAGACGGGCGACAGCGAGGCATTCGAGGAACTCGGTGTGCGCATCGCTGCTGCGGCTGTGGCCACGATTTCCGGCGCTACGTCCATGAGGCGCGGACCAAGCCGTCGCGATCAGAAACGGGTGGCCGAAGCCGTGCGGCGGATCGAACTGGATGCCGACGGGCCGGTTTCGCTGTCTGCGCTGGCAGAAGAGACGGCGACCAGCCCGTATCATTTCCTGCGTATTTTCCGGCAGGTTGCCGGCATGACGCCCTACCAGTTCCTGCTCAAGATCCGTCTCCACCGTGCGGCATTGCGACTGCGCCTGTCGGATGATGCGATCTCGGCGATCGCCTTCGACGCCGGCTTCAACGACCTGTCGACGTTCAATCGCCGGTTTCGACGCATCATGGGCGAGACGCCAAGCGATTATCGAGCCCGTCAGTCAAACGGCATCGCGCCTCGGCCGAAGCAGGCTCAATCCGAGGTCGGGCCGCACCAGCCCGGCAGATAGTCCGCGTCCTTGCCCTTGGCCAGGCTAAGTGCCTCTTTCATCGCCTTGTCGAAGTTCTTCGCAACCGCGTTGCGATCGATGCGCCGACGAAGGAAATCCGCCCAGATGAATTCGCTGAACGGCGTCGTGTCCTTGGCAAAGCCGCCCATCCGGCGCAGTTCGCCCGCCATGCTCCGGTAAGGATCGTCGATCAGCTCGCCGATTGTCTTCGGAATGGCCGAGTAATCGCGGCGCCGGCCGCTCTCATCGAACGGGTGCATCCAGCCTCTGTTATCGAGCACGAAAAGAAACGTGTCCTTGTCGAGCGCGGACAGGTCGCTGGTCACGGCCACAAGCACGTCCTTGACGCCTTCCTCGAGCAGGGCGCGGGCGAGGTGATGGTGATCGGTGACGTAGTTGCGATTTTTGGGACCCAATACGACCGGCACCATGTGTTTGCCGAGAAAAGCGCCGGTCTTCTTCTTGGCGTCCTGCTCCCGGATCATCTGGCGCTTCAACGCAACTTCTCTCATGCCGACCGTTATCTGCGTCGGCCTCAGTTCCTCGACGGGAACCGGCGTCACAATGGGTTCTCGCGGGTCGATCATGACACTCCATCCTGTCCTTGCTGGTGCTGTTTTCCCGGACCAAGTGATTTGATCGCCGCGTCGACGCTGTGGAATATGCGCTGCGGTCCGACCATTTCAGCGATGCCGAACCGCGCCAGCGCTGCCTGGGCCCGCAGCGATTCCAGCCGCGCTATGGCAAAGACCGCGCCCGCCTTGCGGCAATGAAGGATGGTGTCAATCAGGGCCTGCGCGGCGGTGTAGTCGATCTCGACGATGTTGCTGGCCTCCAGCACGACCAGTTTCACGGCTTCGTCCCTGGCATCGACAAGGTCGCAAACGCCGCGCTTGAAGCGATCGGCATTGACGAAGGACAGTGGCGCCTGGAAGGCCGCGACCAGCACGCCCGGGAGTTGTTCGCCAGCGCTGGGCTTGGCCGGAGGCCACCAGACGGACGTGCCCGGCACCTGTTCGAGTTCGATCGGCTCCGTGCGCGTCGCGCTCCATATGCCATGCAGCAGCGACAGGCCGATGCCCACCGCCACGCCGGTTGCGATCGGCAACACCACGATTGCCGCCATGGTGACCAGGATCAACACGAATTCGACCGGCGCCTGCCGATAGACGCTGGCGAACACCTTCCAGCGCAATATGTGCTGGGCAACGAACATCAGGACGCCGGCAAGGGCGGCCTGCGGAACATTGGCGAGCAGGCCGCCGCCAAAGGCACCGAGTGCCAGCACGATGGCCGCGGCAATGAGGCCGGACAGTTGCGAGCGGCCACCCGACTGGGAGACGATGGCCGTGCGCGGCGGGCTGGCATTGACGGCAAAGGCGCCGAACAGGCCCGACAAAATGCCGCCGGCGCCGACGCCGATGAAATCGCGGTTGACGTCGGGTGCGTCGTCCTGCTGCGAGGCAAAGGACCGCGAGGTGGCGGCCGTCTGCACCATGACGACAATGGCGATCAGCAGCGCCAGTGGCACCAGCGCCTGGATATCGTCGAGGCTGGCCTCCGGCAGGTCGGCTCGCGGCAGGCCGTTTGGCAAGGCGCCTAGCACCTCGACGCCGCGATCCCCGAGGCCGAAGACGACGACCGCGAGCGTGGCAAGCACCATGCCGATCAAGGCGCCGGGGATGCGGGCGCTGATCCGTTCCGAACAGAACACGATGGCGAACACGCCGAGGCCGAGCCCTAGGCTCCAGGGATTGGTGAGATGGAGATTGCCGCTGATCTCGCCGACACGCCGCAACGTTTCTCCACTCTCGGCCGGCAGGCCAAGCAGCCCGGGCATCTGCGAGACGATGATATGGACGGCGATGCCCGCCAGAAACCCTGTGGTGACCGGCACGGACAGGAGATCGGCGATCCAGCCGAGGCGAAAGACGCCGCTCAAGGTTACGATCAGCCCGACCATCAACGCCAGCATGGCTGCCAGTGCCAGATAATGCGGCGAGCCGGATGTGGCGAGCAGCGCCAGGCTGCCGGCGAACAGCGGCGTGATGGTCGAATCCGCGCCAACCGAGAGGTGACGATTGGCGCCGAACAGGGCAAACGCCACCGAACCGGCGACAAAAGCGAAAAAACCAATCTCGGGAGCAAAACCTCCGAGCCGGGCCGTTGCCATTTGCTCGGGAATGGCGATCGCGGCCAATGTCAGGCCGGCGATCAGATCACCATTGAGATCCCGGAACTGCCAGCCGCTCAGCGCCTGCAAAGGCAGCCGCCGGCGCCAATTCATGGCGCTTGCGGCTTTCGCTTGGGAAAGTTGGTCCATTGCCGGCTTTTGCCTTGTGGCGGCGAAAAGCGTCATGGCCATATCGTCGCAATCAGCGGTATCCTTTTGAAATTACCACCAAAAATGACACTGGAAAAGTGCCGCGAACATTGGAGTTTCGGCCTTGCTTCCTATATAAGCGGTCAGTGATTCCTGATTAGATTGTGATCCGATTTGACCGACCAAAAGACACCGCGCGGCGCCGACGGCGGCCCCACCGGCATCGAGCCGATCTCCATCATCGAGGAGATGCAGAGCTCCTATCTTTCTTACGCCATGAGCGTGATCGTCAGCCGTGCGCTGCCGGATGTGCGCGACGGCCTGAAGCCCGTGCATCGCCGCATTCTCTATGCGGCGCATGAGAGCGGCTACCACTGGAACCGCAAATATGTGAAGTCGGCCCGCCCGGTCGCCGACGTGATGGGTAAATACCATCCGCATGGCGACGCCTCGATCTATGACGCCTTGGTGCGCATGGCGCAGGACTGGTCGCTGCGCGTGCCGCTGATCGACGGGCAGGGCAATTTCGGCTCGATCGACGGCGACCCGCCGGCGGCGATGCGCTACACCGAATCGCGGCTGACCAAGGTCGCGCATGAGCTGCTGGAGGACATCGACAAGGACACCGTCGATTTCCAGGAGACTTATGATGCCTCGGACACCGAACCGAAGGTTCTGCCGGCGCGCTTTCCCAATCTGCTGGTCAACGGCTCCGGCGGCATCGCCGTCGGCATGGCCACCAACATCCCGCCGCACAATCTGGGCGAAGTCTGCAACGGCGCCATCGCCATCATCGACAATCCGGCGATCGACCTGCCGGCGCTGATGGAGATCATTCCTGGGCCCGATTTCCCGACCGGCGGCATCGTGCTTGGCCGCTCCGGCATCTACAGCGCCTATTCGACGGGCCGTGGCTCGATCGTCATGCGCGGCAAGGTCAACATCGAACAGCGCGGCAATGACCGTGAATCGATCATCATCACCGAGGTTCCCTACCAGGTGAACAAGGCCTCGATGATCGAGAAGATGGCCGAGCTGGTGCGCGACAAGCGCATCGAAGGCATTTCCGACATCCGCGATGAAAGCGACCGCCAGGGTTATCGCGTCGTCATCGAGCTGAAGCGCGACGCCGTCGCCGACGTCATCCTCAACCAGCTTTACCGCTTCACGCCGCTGCAGACCTCGTTCGGCGCCAATATGGTGGCGCTGAATGGCGGCAAGCCAGAACTGCTGACGCTGACCGACATGCTGAAGGCGTTCGTCTCCTTCCGCGAAGAGGTCATCACAAGACGGACGAAATTCTTGCTGCGCAAGGCGCGCGACCGCGCCCATGTGTTGGTCGGCCTTGCCATCGCCGTCGCCAATATCGACGAGGTCATCAAGCTGATCCGCACCGCGCCGGATCCGCAGACGGCGCGCGAGCAGTTGATGGAACGGCGTTGGCCCGCGGGTGATGTCGAGTCGCTGATCCTTTTGATCGACGATCCGCGCCATCGCATCAACGAGGACGGCACCTACAATCTGTCCGAGGAACAGGCCCGCGCCATCCTCGAACTGCGCCTGCAGCGGCTGACCGCGCTCGGCCGCGACGAGATCGCCGACGAGTTGAACACGATCGGCGCCGAAATCGTTGATTATCTGGACATTTTGTCGTCCCGGGCGCGTGTCCAGCAGATCGTCAAGGACGAGCTTGCGGCCGTGCGCGACGAGTTCGGCACGCCACGCCGCACCGAACTCACCGACGGCGGCGCGGACATGGAAGACGAGGACCTGATTCAGCGCGAGGACATGGTCGTGACGGTGAGCCATTCCGGCTACATCAAGCGCGTGCCGCTTTCGCTCTACCGGGCGCAGCGCCGCGGCGGCAAGGGCCGCTCGGGCATGTCGACCAAGGAAGAGGATTTCGTCACCCGGCTGTTCGTGGCCAACACGCACACGCCGGTGCTGTTCTTCTCTTCACGCGGCATCGTCTACAAGGAAAAGGTCTGGCGGCTGCCGATCGGCAACCCGCAGTCACGCGGCAAGGCACTGATCAACATGCTGCCGCTCGAGCAGGGCGAGCGCATCACCACCATCATGCCGCTGCCCGAGGACGAGACCAGCTGGGGCGAACTCGACGTGATGTTCGCCACCACGCGCGGCACCGTGCGCCGCAACAAGCTGTCCGATTTCGTGCAGGTCAACCGCAACGGCAAGATCGCCATGAAGCTGGAGGAGGAGGGCGACGAGATACTCGGCGTCGAAACCTGCACCGACAATGACGACGTGCTTTTGACCGCCAGTTCCGGCCAGTGCATCCGCTTCTCCGTCGGCGACGTGCGCGTCTTCCAGAGCCGCAACTCGGTCGGCGTGCGCGGCATCACCATGGCCGAGACGGACCGCATCATCTCGATGTCGGTGATCGAGAATGTGGACGCGTCGCCGGCAGAGCGTGCCGCATATCTCAAGCGCGCAGCGGCCGAGCGCCGCCTTGCCGCGGGCGCCAGCGGCGAGGAGGAAGAGATTGCGCTGACCAATGAGGAGATCGGCGAGGAGGCCGAGCTTTCAGACGAACGCTATGAGTTCCTCAAGGCGCATGAGCAGTATGTGCTGACGGTGACCGAATATGGCTACGGCAAGCGTTCGTCGTCCTACGATTTCCGCCTGACTGGCCGCGGCGGCAAGGGCATCCGCGCCACCGACGTGTCGAAGACGGCTGAAATCGGTCGGCTGGTGGCGACCTTCCCGGTCGGCAACGATGATCAGATCATGCTGGTGTCGGATGGCGGCACGGTTATCCGGGTGCCGGTCAATGGCATCCGTTTCGCCAGCCGCGCCACCAAGGGCGTGACCATCTTCAATACCGCCGAGGGTGAGAAGGTGGTTTCGGTCGAGCGGATTTCCGAGCCGCAATCGGACGAGGAAAGCGAAGAGATCATCGAGGGCGGCGCTGGGTCTGCTCCAGAGGCTGATGCCGGTCCGGACAGCGGCGAGTAAATCCTGGGCCTGCTTTTGACATGGCAACGCCGGCCCAACGGCCGGCGCGGCAGCAAGTCCAGACGGCTTAGTAGTGACGATACGGCTTGCGGGGGCCGAAACCTTCGAAGCGCTTGGTGGTTGCCTTGACGCGAATGCGTTGCGCCTCCTGATGCAGCCCGAATACGGTGGCGATCAGCATGGCGACTGTCATTGCGGTGGCGAGCATGTAGATCAGCATTTGCGTGTTCTCCTGCGCCTTACAACGGATAGATGGGATTTTGGTTTCATCTTATTAAGGTGCAACCTAGTGAACGCTGCGTGAAGGCTTCGTGATCAGCGTGTTCATCTGTCGTTCATGTGCCGGAAAAGGTTCATGGGCTCGCGCGCCGATCGGATTTGCCTTTGCGAGAGAGGCTCGCTAGAAGCACCTGCCATGACTGAACGCATCGCCCTTTACGCCGGCTCCTTCGACCCGCTGACCAACGGCCATCTCGATGTGCTGAAAGCGTCGCTGGCGGTGGCCGACATCGTCTATGCCGCGATCGGCATTCATCCGGGCAAGAAGCCGTTGTTTTCCTTCGAGGAGCGGGTGCAGCTCATCGAAACCGCCACGAAGGCCGAATTCGGCCGCGATGGCGCTCGCATCAAAGTCGTTGCCTTCGACGGGCTGGTGATCGATGCCGCCAGGAAGCAGGGCGCCTCGATCATGATCCGCGGCCTGCGCGACGGCACCGATCTCGATTACGAAATGCAGATGGCCGGCATGAACGAAACCATGGCGCCCGAGCTGCAGACGGTTTTTCTGCCCGCCAGCCCGTCCGTGCGCACCATTACCGCCACACTTGTGCGCCAGATAGCCTCGATGGGCGGCGACATCCGCGCCTTCGTGCCGGCGGCTGTTGCTGGCGCGCTCACCGCAAAATTCGCGAAATAAGCCCGGAGAAAATCCTCATGCAGCTCAAAAGGCTCGCCTCGTTCCTCGTCGTGCTTGCCGGTCTTGTGACCGCCTCGGTCTCGGCCTATGCCGCCGATCCCGAAAACACCATGATCATCACGCTGAAGGACGGCGACGTGACCATCGCGTTGCGGCCCGATCTGGCGCCCAAGCATGTCGCGCAGATCAAGAAGCTCGTGCGTGACCATGCCTATGACAATGTCGCTTTCCACCGCGTCATCGACGGCTTCATGGCGCAGACCGGCGACGTCAAGTTCGGCAACATGAAGAAGGGATTCAACTCCCAGGCCGTCGGCACCGGCGGTTCGGACCTGCCTGACCTGCCGGCCGAATTCTCGCAGACCGAGCACTATAAGCGCGGCGTGGTCGGCATGGCCCGCTCGCAAGATCCGAACTCCGCCAATTCGCAATTCTTCATCATGTTCGCGCCGGCGCCGCCGCTCGACGGCCAGTACACCATCGTCGGCAATGTCGTCGGCGGCATGGAGCTGGTGGACCACATCAAGAAGGGTGACGAGGCGGACAATGGTACGGTCTCCGACCCCGACCGGATGATCAAGGTGCGCATCGCCGCCGACAAGTAATTTCTGTTTTCTCAAAAGGATATCTGACATGGCCGAAATCAAGGACCGCGAGAACGCGCTCATCATGGAAACGACCAAGGGTAAGGTCGTGATCGAACTTTTCCCCGATCTGGCCCCCGGCCATGTCGCCCGCATCAAGGAACTGGCCAGGGAAGGCGCCTATGACGGCGTGGTCTTCCACCGCGTCATCGACGGCTTCATGGCGCAGACCGGCGACGTGAAGTTCGGCAATTCCTCGAAACCCACCTTCGCGCCGTCGCGCGCGGGCATGGGCGGCTCGGACAAGCCGGACCTTAAGGCTGAGTTCTCCAACGCCAACCATGGCCGCGGCACCTGCTCGATGGCCCGTTCACAAAATCCGAACTCGGCCAATTCGCAGTTCTTCATCTGCTTCGACGATGCCGCCTTCCTCAACCGCCAGTACACGGTCTGGGGTCAGGTCATCGAAGGCATGGACAATGTCGACAAGATCAAGCGCGGCGAACCGGTGGTCGATCCCGACAAGATCGTGACGTTGAAGGTCGCGGCCGACGTCAAGTAAGGCGAAACGACAATGATGGGCGTCGTCTGGTCGCTTCTCGGCATCCTGTCCGGCGCCTTCATTGCCATTCAGGCACCGATCAATTCGCAGCTTGCGCGCGGCCTGGGTCTCCCGGTCGCGGCGGCAGCGTTTTCGTTCCTGTCGGGCGCCATCGTGCTCGGCATCATCGCGGCCACCGTGGTGAAGCTGCAAGGCATTTCGCTCGAATGGAAGGCGCCGGCACCCTGGCTTTTCGTCGCCGGCGGCATGCTCGGCGGCTTCTATGTCACGCTCTCCACAATCCTGACGCCGCGCATCGGCGCCGCCGCCCTGATGGCGTTCCTGGTGGCCGGCCAGCTGCTCGCCGGCATGCTCATCGACCGCATCGGCTTCCTCGGCGTCGCGGTGCGTGAAATCTCGCTCGGCCGCGTCGCCGGCGCGGTGCTGCTGCTGGTCGGAGCGCTGCTCGTCCGGCTCTACTGATGCGCGTCGATCTCTTCGACTTCGACCTGCCGGAGGAGCGGATCGCGCTTCGCCCGGCGGAGCCGCGCGACAGCGCCAAGATGCTGGTGGTCAAACCGGGCGAGGCGCTCGGCGACCGCACAGTCGGCGACCTGCCATCCCTGCTCAGGGCCGGCGACGTGCTGGTGTTCAACGATACCAAGGTCATTCCGGCGCAGCTCAAAGGCATAAGGCGCCGCGGCGAAGCCCAGGCGCAGGTCGAGGCCACGCTGCATATGCGCGTGGCGCCGGATCGCTGGCTCGCCTTCATGCGGCCAGGCAAGCGCATTGCCGCCGGCGACCGCATCCATTTCGGCCATGACGGCAATTCCTGCTTCCTCGGCCAACTCGATGCCACGGTGATAGAGAAGGGCGAGGGCGGCGAAGCCTTGCTTGGCTTCGACCTGTCGGGGCCGTTCCTCGACGAGGCGCTGCACGCCGTCGGCCACATTCCGCTGCCGCCCTATATCGCTTCCAAACGCGACGACGACGAGCGCGACCGGGCCGACTACCAGACAATCTATGCTCGGGAGGAAGGCGCTGTTGCGGCGCCCACGGCGGGCCTGCATTTCACACCGGAGCTGTTTGCGGCTCTCGACGCCAAAGGGGTAGAGCGCCACTTCGTCACTCTCCACGTTGGTGCGGGCACGTTCCTGCCGGTCAAGGCAGACGACACCGCCGACCACAAGATGCATGCCGAGATCGGCTCAGTCAGCGCGGCAACCGCCGATGCGCTGAACGCGGCCAAGGCAAGAGGCGGGCGCATCGTCGCCGTCGGCACGACCTCGCTGCGCCTGCTGGAGAGCGCGGCGCGTGAAGACGGGACGGTGCCTGCGTGGTCCGGGCCGACGGATATATTCATCACGCCCGGCTACCGCTTTCGCACCGCGGACATGCTGATGACCAATTTCCATCTGCCGCGCTCGACGCTGTTCATGCTGGTTTCGGCCTTCAGCGGCCTCGACACGATGCGTGCGGCCTATGCGCATGCGATTGCCAACCGCTACAGGTTCTACTCCTATGGAGACGCAAGCCTGCTTTATCGAGCGGAGACGAGCGATGGATGATGACCTGGAAACCCTCGGTCGCGATGCCCTGATCGCCGAGGTGAAGAAACTGCGCGCCGGCATTCGCGCTCATCGCGACACGTCAGGCCATGATCTCTGCTGGCATCACCCCGATTTGTGGGATCTGCTGCCGGAAAAGACCGAGCCGTCGATCGCGGTGCCGCCCTGGCCCAAATTCATGCGCGGCTGCATCCAATACCGCCAGTCGCTCGACAGACAGGCGCCTGACGCGCCGATCCACGACAAGGAATTCAATGGCTAAGCCGTTCAGCTTCAAGGTCCTTGCCACCGACGGCAAGGCGCGGCGCGGTGTCATCGACATGCCGCGCGGCGAAATCCGCACGCCTGCCTTCATGCCGGTCGGCACCGGCGGCACCGTCAAGACCATGTATATGGACCAGGTGCGCGGCGTCGGCGCCGACATCATCCTGGGCAACACCTATCACCTGATGCTGCGGCCCGGCGCCGAGCGTGTCGCGCGGCTTGGCGGATTGCATGAATTCGCGCGCTGGCCGCATCCGATCCTGACCGACAGCGGCGGCTTCCAGGTGATGTCGTTGTCGAAGCTCAGGAAACTGACCGAAAAGGGCGTCACGTTCCGCTCGCATATCGATGGCGCGCCCTATGAAATGTCGCCGGAGCGTTCGATCGAGATCCAGGGCCTGCTCGATTCCGACATCCAGATGCAGCTCGACGAATGCACGGCGCTGCCGGCCGACCTGAAGGAGATCGAGCGCGCCATGGAACTGTCGCTGCGCTGGGCCGAGCGCTGCAAGACGGCGTTCGGCGACCAACCGGGCAAGGCGATGTTCGGCATCGTGCAGGGCGGCGACAACGCGGCACTTCGGGTGCGCTCGGCGCAGGCGCTGAGCGCGATGGAGCTGAAGGGTTATGCGGTTGGCGGCCTGGCGGTCGGCGAGCCGCAAGCGGTGATGCTGGAAATGCTCGACATCACCTGTCCCGAACTGCCCGCGGACAAGCCACGCTATCTCATGGGTGTCGGCACGCCAGACGATATCCTGAAATCGGTGGCGCGCGGCATCGATATGTTCGACTGCGTGATGCCGACACGGGCCGGCCGGCACGGCCTGGCCTACACCAGGCGAGGCAAGGTCAATCTGCGCAACGCCCGCCATGCCGACGATCCGCGCCCGCTGGACGAGGAAAGCGATTGTCCCGCGGCGCGCGATTATTCGCGCGCCTATCTGCATCATCTGGTGCGCTCGCAGGAGGCACTGGGCGCCATGCTGCTGACCTGGAACAACCTGTCCTACTATCAGAAGCTGATGCAGGACATTCGCGCCGCGATCGAGACCGGCAGCTTCGAAGCGCGTGGGGCCGAGATCAAAGAGGGTTGGGCGAGGGGCGATATTCCCGTCCTGTAGAGCATGATCCCGAAAAGTGGAGACCGGTTTTCGGAAAAGATAATGCTCGAACAAGAAAGTCCTCACGTGTTCAGCGAGTTGGATGCGCGCAGGCTGCAGCCGGTGATCTGGAACGTGCCGTCGGGTTGCTGCTGCAGCGTATAGACCGCCTCATAATCCTTGCCGTCGGGGCCGACGATCAGCACCTGCTGGATAATCGAGCCCGGACCCGTCTGCTCGACCTTGCCGAAGGCATAGGACTGTGGCCTGCGCACCGGCGGGTAGCCATTGGTCACCATGTTCATGAAGGCGTCGACGGTCGGGAACACCTGCTTCACATTCGGGGCGGCGAAGCTGTAGGCCTTGGCGCCGTCATCGGCCAGCAACGCCTTCAACTGACCGTCGATGACGACCTGGCCTGCCTTGATTTCGGCATCGCCGGCAAAGGCCGAGGATGTGAAGAGGAATGGAATGACTGCGAATGCGAAAAAAGCGCGGCGCATGGCCTGTCTCCGTTGTCCCTCGGAATGGTCCCTCAAAAATAATGTCCGATGACGCACGATAACATACGCTCGGCGGTGCATCCCGGTTTCACCGATTGCGAATATTCGCCACCGGAATGTCCTGCCGGTTGCCGGGCTACGCGAGGCCGTGGCCAGGGTCCGTGCCGGCCAAGTGCGGATTCCAGTGCTTGAAAGGCCGCCTCCAGTCTGCCAGAAGGGCCGCTTGGACTTGGACGTTTAGCGGGACGAAGCCATGAAGGCGTTTTTCGTGCAGATCAAATGCGAGTTGGGCAAATCCTATGAGGTTGCCAGCGCGCTTGCCGATGCCGAGATCGCTTCGGAAATCTATTCCACCGCCGGCAATTACGACCTGCTCGCCAAATTCTATGTCGATGACGAGGAAGATGTCGGCCATTTCGTCAACGAGAAGGTGCAGATTCTCCCCGGCATCAAGGACACGTTCACGGTCGTCACCTTCCGCGCCTTCTAGCCGGGAAGGCATTTGCCCGGGCACGAGGCAAAGCCTGATCAAGGTCGTATTTCGACTGCCTCAATTTTAGGCAGCCGCAACATACTGATCGTCCGCATCTCCCAAATCACCGATTGCGCTTGATTTTCTTCGGCGACGCCAGTGAAATGGCGTCACAGGGGAGTATGCGATTGGCAGCGTTCGATGAAATGCTTCCGGAAGTTTCCGGATTGAGAAGACCGTATTCGGCTTATGATCGCTGGCTGAAGGAACAGGATCCAGCCAGACTTACCGAGAAGATGCAGGACGCCGAACGCGTCTTCCGCAAGACCGGCATCACCTTCGCCGTCTATGGCGAGCAGGAAGCCTCCGAGCGGCTGATCCCCTTCGACATCGTTCCGCGCATCATTTCAGGCAATGAGTGGCGGCGCCTGACGCAAGGCATCGAGCAGCGCGTGCAGGCGCTGAACGCCTTCCTCGACGACATTTACCATCGCCAGGAGAT
This sequence comes from Mesorhizobium sp. WSM4310, assembly GCF_007003935.1. Lineage (NCBI taxonomy): Bacteria > Pseudomonadati > Pseudomonadota > Alphaproteobacteria > Hyphomicrobiales > Phyllobacteriaceae > Mesorhizobium > Mesorhizobium sp. WSM4310. Next base: position 96,363 of record NZ_VFTA01000012.1, on the reverse strand, counting down.
CCTGCGTGCAGGCCGCGTTCCCAGGGACCTGATCGCCAAGAACGAGGCGTTCCTGCCGGAGATGATCGGGGTGCGGCCGCCGGCCGGCGTCTACACCCACATCATCGGCGTCGATATCGTGCGCATCAGCGAGGACGAGTTCTACGTGCTGGAGGACAATGCGCGCACCCCGTCCGGTGTCTCCTACATGCTGGAGAACCGCGAGACGATGATGCAGCTGTTCCCCGAGCTGTTCCAGAAGATCAAGGTGCGGCCGGTGGAGAACTACCCGCAGCTGCTGCGCCAGTCGCTGGCGGCGGTTCGGCCGCAAAGCACCAAGGGCGCGCCGACCATCGCCGTGCTGACGCCCGGCAGCTTCAATTCCGCCTATTTCGAACACGCCTTCCTTGCCGACCAGATGGGCGTGCAACTGGTCGAGGGCCAGGATCTGCGCGTCGTCGACGGCCATGTGGCGATGCGCACGACCGAAGGCTACAAGCAGATCGACGTGCTGTACCGCCGCGTCGACGATTCCTTCCTGGACCCGCTGACCTTCCGACCGGATTCGGCCCTCGGCATACCCGGCATCATGGATGTCTATCGCGCCGGCAACATCACCATCGCCAACGCGCCGGGAACCGGTATCGCCGACGACAAGGCGATCTATTCCTACATGCCCGAGATCGTCGAATTCTACACCGGCCGCAAGGCGATCCTCGGCAACATCCCGACCTGGCGCTGTTCGGAGCCGGACAGCCTGAAATATGTGCTCGAGCACATCCAGGAACTGGTGATCAAGGAAGTGCACGGCTCCGGCGGCTACGGCATGCTGGTCGGACCGGCGGCGACCAAGAAAGAGTGCGAAGCCTTCGCCAAGAAACTGGCGGCGAAGCCTTCCAACTATATCGCCCAACCGACGCTGGCGCTGTCGACCTGCCCGATCCTGACCGACAAGGGGCTGGCGCCGCGCCACGTCGACCTCAGGCCTTACGTTCTGGTTTCCGACCGCATCCAGATCGTGCCCGGCGGCCTGACGCGCGTGGCGTTGAAGGAAGGCTCTCTGGTCGTGAACTCGTCGCAGGGCGGCGGAACGAAAGATACCTGGGTGTTGGATGATTGAGACGAGATGAGTGAGTAGGGAATAGTCGGTAGTGAGTAGTCAGCAGTAGAGGAGAAGCGCATGCCATATTCCATTGAAATTCAACTGTTTACTACTGACTACTCACTATTCCCTACTCACTAGCCCAAAGGGCCTTCCTATGCTTCTCGGCCGCACCGCCAACGGGCTCTACTGGATGAACCGCTATATCGAGCGGGCCGAAAACATGGCGCGGCTGGTCGATGCCGGCCTGCGCATGGCGCTGACCCGCACGCAAAGCGCGTCGGAGGAATGGAATTCGGTGCTGCTCAGCGCCGGCTCCGACGTGGCCTTCAAGCAGAAGTATTCGGACTATACGGCCGCCGATGTCGCTGATTTCCTTTTGCGCGACACCTCGAACCCGTCGAGCACTATGTCGTCGATCGAGACGGCCCGCAACAATGCCCGCATGGTGCGCACCGCGCTGACGCGCGAGACCTGGGAAAGCATCAACGAAGCCTGGATGTCGCTGAAGCGGATGCTGGCGAGGCCAATCGACGAGCGCGACCTGCCAAACGTCCTCGACGCCATCAAGCGCGAGACGGCGCTGATCCGCGGCTCGTTCTACGGCACCATGCTGCGCAACGAGATTTTCGACTTCTCGCAGCTCGGCACCTATGTCGAGCGCGCCGACAACACGGCGCGCATCCTCGACGTGAAATATTACGTGCTGCTGCCGTCGATCTCCTGGGTTGGTTCGACGCTCGACAACTATCAATGGGAATCGATCCTGCGCTCGGTGTCGGCGCACCGCTCCTACCGTTGGGTCTATGATGCGGACTACAAGCCGACCAACATCGCCGACTACCTGATCCTCAACGTCCGCATGCCGCGTTCATTGACCTTCTGCTACCGCTTCCTGTCCGAACATCTGAAGTTCCTGAGCGACGATTACGGCGAGCGCCACGCCTGCCACGCGACGGCGGAAAAAACGCAAGCCATGCTGAGGGCCGGGTCGATCAAGGATATATTCGACGCGGGTCTGCACGAGTTCCTCGCCGGGTTCATTCGCGACAACACCCGGCTCGGCGACGAGATCGCGCAGGATTACCGGTTTTATTGAGGACCTCATGCGGCTCAAGATCACCCACCGGACCGAATACCGCTACGACGCGCCGGTGCAATATCTGCTGCAGCGGCTGCGGCTGCTTCCGGTCAGCGGACAGACACAGACGGTGCTGTCCTGGGCGCTGAAGGTCGAAGGCGCGCGCGAGGAAGTGCGGTTTACCGATCACTACGGCAACGACACAAGGCTGTTGAGTGTCGAGGGTGACCGAGATTTCATCACGGTCGAGGCGTCCGGCGAGGTGGTGACGCGCGACACGTCAGGCGTTTGCGGGTCGCATCAGGGCTTTGCGCCGCTGTGGCTGTTCGCGCAGGAAACGCCCTTGACCACCATCGGCGGCGGCATCCGCAAGCTGGCCGAAGCGGTCGGCACGGGCACCGATATCGAACGGCTGCACCGGCTGATGGCCATGATCGGCGAGCGCGTCGCCTACACGCCAGGCACAACCAATGCGACCACACCGGCCGAAGCGGCGTTGGCGCTGAAGACCGGGGTTTGCCAGGACCATAGCCATATCTTTGCCGCCGCCGCGCGCGCCATGGGATTTCCGTCGCGCTACGTCTCCGGCTATCTGATGATGGATGCTGTCGAGCAGGCGGCAAGCCATGCCTGGGCTGAAGCGCATGTTCCGGGTCTCGGCTGGGTTGCCTTCGACCCAGCCAATGGTATTTCTCCCGACGAGCGTTATGTGAAGGTGGCGACCGGCCGCGACTACCGCGACGCCTCGCCGGTGTCGGGAATTCGACTGGGACAGGCGGAAGAACGGCTTGCGGTCACCGTCACGGTAGAGCAGTAATCCCGCAAGGATTAGTGCCAGAAGAGATTCCATGACCTATTGCGTCGGCCTGAAGATCGATCGCGGGCTCGTGTTCATGTCGGACACGCGCACCAATGCCGGCATGGATTCGATCTCGACCTTCAAGAAGATGCATGTCTGGGAACAGCCGGGTGAGCGCGTCATCGTCCTGATGTCGGCCGGCAATCTGGCGACGACGCAGGCCGTGGTCAGCCTGCTCGACGAACGCACCAAGGCGGTGACCGACCGCCACGAGAAATTGCTCGAGACACCATCCATGTACCAGACGGTGCGATTGGTGGGCGACACGGTGAAAGAAGTGATCGCGCAATCGTCTCCCGCCGGCGAGAAGGCCGATTCCTATTTCAACGCCTCCTTCATCCTCGGCGGGCAGATCTTGGGCAGTCCGCCGCGGCTGTTCATGATCTATCCCGAGGGCAATTTCATCGAATCGACCGACGACACGCCGTTCTTCCAGATCGGCGAGACCAAATACGGCAAGCCGATTATCATCCGCGCCTATGAGCGGACGATGAGCCTGGCCGAGACGGTGAAGCTGCTGCTGGTGTCGTTCGATTCGACACTCAAGTCCAACCTGTCGGTCGGCTTGCCGCTCGACCTGCTGTTCCTGGAGAAGGACGCCTTCAAGGTCGGCCTGAAGAAGCGGATTGCTCAGGACGACCAGTATTACCGCACCATCTCTGACGGCTGGTCGAATGCGCTGAAGAGCGCCTTTGCCAGCCTGCCGGATTTTCCGGGGTGATGCATGCCGCCCAAAAGTGGCCCCGGTTTTGGGCGAACGACATGCACAAGAACAAGGATCTAAAGCGCATCCGCTTGGATCCTATCAAGCGATGCGCTTTAGGGCGCTTGCCGTAGCGCCAGCGCTTGCATCTATTTCACATGTTAATTATTGATGGAATTTGAGAGCCGGGCGAGGAGTGCCGGCATTGCATTCGTGTCGGGAGGACAGGATGAACAATGACGAGTTCCGGCAGTGGTCGCGGCGCGCCGCCGACTGGGGCGCCGACTATCGCAATTCATTGCGCGAGCGGCCGGTGCGGCCGCTGGTCGAACCGGGTGACATTTTCAGGAGCATTGAGGCCTCGCCGCCGGAAGACGCTGAACCGATGGACAGGATCTTCGCCGACTTCGAAGAGAAGATCGTGCCGGGCATGACGCATTGGCAGCACCCGCGCTTCTTCGCCTATTTCCCGGCCAATGCGGCGCCGGTTTCGGTGGTGGCTGAGTATCTCGTCTCCGCAATGGCCGCGCAGTGCATGCTTTGGCAGACCTCGCCGGCGGCGACCGAACTTGAGACCCGCGCCGTCGACTGGATGCGCCAGGCACTTGGTCTTCCCGAGGGATTTTCCGGCGTCATCCAGGATTCGGCTTCGTCGGCGACACTCAATGCCGTGCTGACCATGCGCGAGCGGGCGCTGGATTGGCAAGGCAACAAAATGGGGTTGGCCGGGCAGGGCCAGTTGCGCATCTATTCCTCGGATCAGGTGCACACGTCGATCGACAGGGCGATCTGGGTGTCGGGCATCGGCGAGGACAATCTGGTGCGCATTCCGGTCTCCGGCCCCTTTCGCGCCATGGATACCGCCGCCCTGGAGGCGGCCATCGTGGCCGACCGGCAAGCCGGCCTGCTGCCGGCGGGCATCATCGCTTGCGTCGGCGGTACCAGCACCGGCGGCACGGACGACATTGCGGCGGTCGCCGAGGTCGCCAAGCGGCATGGACTGTATCTTCATGTCGATGCGGCCTGGGCCGGATCGGCGATGATCTGCCCCGAGTACAGGCACTTCTGGACCGGTGTCGAAGGTGCCGATTCGATCGTCTTCAATCCGCACAAATGGCTGGGCGCACAGTTCGACTGCTCGATCCAGTTCCTGCGCGACCCCGAAAGCCATGTCAGGACGCTGGCCATCAAGCCGGACTATCTGAAAACCCACGGTCATGACGGCATCATCAACTATTCCGAATGGTCGGTGCCGCTTGGCCGGCGCTTCCGAGCCCTGAAACTGTGGTTCCTGCTGCGCGCCCACGGGCTGGAAAACCTGCGCGCCATGATCCGCAACCATGTGAACTGGAGCGAGGGCCTTGCCGGGCGGCTGGCAAAGGAGTCGGATTTCGAGATCGTCAGCGAACCGATGCTGTCGCTGTTTTCGTTCCGGCACAGGGCGCCCTCAAGCGCCGATGCCGACGCGCACAATCTGCGGCTCGTCAATGCGATCAACGACGATGGCCGCATCTACCTGACGCAGACGAGGGTCGACGGGCAGGTGGCAATCCGCTTCCAGGTCGGCCAGTTCGAGGCGACCGCTAGCGATGTCGATGCGGCTTTTGCCGTCATCACCGAAATCGCGCGCGGCCTGGCCTGACAGGCCCATGTAGGATTGCGCTGGAGTTTGCCTTTGCAATCAGGTGATTTCCCTTAGCCGGCTTATGCCTTTTCATTGCTTTCGTTTTCGGCTATAGACAAGAAAAACGAAAACGGGAGGCCGCCCATGTATCTGTCGCCACGCCATGCCGAGATCATCCAGATGGCCAAGGACCATGGCCGCGTGCTGGTCGACGATCTGGCCACGCGTTTCAACGTGACGCCGCAGACCATTCGCAAGGATCTCAATGATCTCTGTGACCAGCGCCTGCTTTCCCGCATTCATGGCGGCGCATTGTTCCCGTCCGGTATCGAGAACATGGAGTATGAGGCGAGGCGCAAGATCGCTGCGGACGAGAAGGAAGCCATCGGCCGCGCGGCGGCAAGGTTGATCCCCGACAACGCCTCGCTGTTCATCAATATCGGCACCACGACGGAGGCGGTCAGCAAGGCGTTGCTCGACCATAACGGCCTGATGGTGATCACCAATAATATCAATGTTGCCAATAGGATGCGTATATATCCTTCGATCGAGGTGGTGATTGCCGGCGGGGTGGTGCGCGGGTCGGATGGCGGCGTCGTCGGCGAGGCAGCGGTCGATTTCATCAGGCAGTTCAAGGTCGACTACGCCGTTATCGGCGCCTCGGCCATCGACCATGACGGCGCCTTGCTCGACTTCGATTTTCGCGAGGTGAAGGTGGCGCAGGCGATCATTGCCAATGCCAGGCATGTGATTCTGGTCTCCGACCAGACCAAGTTCGAGCGCACGGCGCCGGTGCGCATCGGTCACCTGTCGCAGGTCAACACCTTCATCACCGACCGCTGCGACATCCCCTCGGTGCGCAAGATCTGCCAGGAGGCCGAGGTTCAGCTGATCGAGACGTCGCTGGGGTGAGGCCCTTTCCCAATCGTCTCACGGGTTTGTTATATATTTCGTTTGACATTCGTTATGAGTTCGAAATAATTCCGTCACGGTTTCGCAAAAGACCAAAAATGGTGCAATGCGAAATCGTGGAGGAGTTAAGTGGACACGTCTTCAGTCCGGGACATTTTCGTCATAGGTGGCGGTATCAACGGCTGCGGCATAGCCCGCGATGCAGTTGGGCGCGGGTTTTCGGTTTTTCTCGCCGAGATGAACGACCTCGCCAGCGGAACCTCCTCCGGTTCCACCAAGCTGATCCATGGCGGCCTGCGCTATCTCGAATTCTACGAGTTCCGCCTGGTGCGCGAGGCGCTGATGGAGCGCGAGGTTCTGTGGAAGAACGCGCCGCACATCATCTGGCCGATGCGCTTCGTGCTGCCCTATGCCAAGGGGCTGCGTCCGGCCTGGCTGATCCGGCTCGGCCTGTTCCTGTACGACCACATTGGCGGACGAAAATTGCTGCCGGCGACCAGGACGCTCGACATGGCGAGCGATCCGGCTGGCAAGCCTTTGAAGCCGTTGTTCAAAAAGGCGTTCGAATATTCTGACGGCTGGGTCAACGATGCGCGGTTGGTGGCGCTCAACGCACGCGATGCCGCCGATCGTGGCGCAACGATCCGGACCCGCACGAAGGTGGTCGGCGCGCGCCGCGAAAACGGCCTTTGGACAATCAAGATCGAGAACCTGCGGAGCGGAGAAACGGAAGAGATCAAGGCGCGGCTGCTGGTCAATGCCGCCGGACCTTGGGTCGATCATGTACTTTCCGGCGTCGTCGGCCAGAACGACGTGCACAATGTCCGCCTGGTGCAGGGCAGCCATATCGTCATCGCCAAGAAGTTCGACGATCCGCGCGCCTATTTCTTCCAGAACAAGGATGGTCGCATCATTTTCGCCATCCCCTACGAGGACGAGTTCACGCTGATCGGCACCACCGACCGGGATTATCCCGGCGATCCGCACGATGTGAAGATCAGCGACACCGAGATCGATTATCTCTGCGCCGCGGCCAGTGAGTATTTCGCGCAACCCGTCAAGCGTTCGGACATCGTCTGGACCTATTCGGCTGTCCGTCCGCTCTACGATGACGGCGCCTCCAAGGCGCAGGAAGCGACACGCGACTACGTGCTCAAGGCCGATGGCGGTGAGGGTGCAGCCCCGATCGTCAATGCTTTCGGCGGCAAGATCACCACCTATCGCCGGCTGTCGGAATCGATGCTGGAAAAGATCGAGGGTTTTCTCGGCAAGCGCGGCAAGCCGTGGACATCGGACGCGCCGTTGCCGGGCGGCGATTTCCCGGCGACCGGGTTCGACGCACAGGTGGCGAAGCTGAAGACAGCCTATCCTTTCCTCGATGCGCGCCTCGCCCGGCGGTTGACGCGGCTCTACGGGACGCGGGCCCAGCGTCTGCTTGGTCTTGCCAAGTCGAATGCCGAGCTCGGCCGCAGTTTCGGCGGCGATCTCTATGAGGCCGAAGTGCGCTATCTCGTTGAAAATGAGTGGGCCGTCACATCAGAGGATGTACTGTGGCGTCGCACAAAGCGCGGCCTGCATCTCAACCGCGAGCAGGTGGCGGCACTCGATGAATTCATGCGCGGCATAAGCCGGCGGCATGTCGCGGCTGCCGAATGAAGAGGGTTTGAGCTGATGCGGAAAGCCTGGGAGGAGGCGTCATGCTGGAACTGAGAAACGTCACCAAGACGGTCGGTGCGACCGAGCATATCCGCGACGTGTCGCTGACGCTTCAGCACGGCTCGCTCAACGTGCTGCTCGGGCCGACGCTTTCCGGCAAGACCAGCCTGATGCGGCTGATGGCCGGCCTGGATCTGCCGACCTCCGGCTCGGTCTGGTTCGACGGCCAGGATGTCACCGGCGTGCCGGTGCAGAAGCGCAAGATCGCCATGGTCTACCAGCAGTTCATCAACTATCCGGCGATGACCGTCTATGAGAACATCGCCTCGCCGCTCCGGGTGGCCGGCGCGGAGCAAGGCAAGATCGACAGCCAGGTGCGCGAGGCCGCGGCGCTGCTGAAGCTGACGCCCTATCTCGACCGCACCCCGCTCAGCCTGTCGGGAGGCCAGCAGCAGCGCACCGCACTGGCGCGCGCCATCGTCAAGAATGCCAGCCTGGTGCTGCTCGACGAGCCGCTTGCCAATCTCGACTACAAATTGCGCGAGGAACTGCGGGCCGAACTGCCGAGGATCTTCGCCGCCGCCGGCACCATCTTCGTCTACGCCACGACAGAGCCGCATGAGGCGCTGCTGCTCGGCGGCAACACGGCAACGCTGTCGGAAGGCCGCATCACGCAGTTCGGACCGACCATCGACGTCTTCCGCAAACCGGTCGACCTGGTGACGGCTCGGACCTTCGCCGATCCGCCCCTCAACACCATCGTGCTGGCCAAGAAGGGCGCCGACTTCCTGCTCGAAGGCGGGGTGAAGCTGCCGGTGCCGCCCGAACTCGTCGGCATTGCCGATGGCAATTACACGATCGGTTTTCAGCCGCACCATCTTTCGCTCGAACGGCCCAATGCCAGCGCAGTGCCAGTGCGGGCCAAGGTGACCATCACGGAAATCACCGGGTCGGAGAGCTTCATCCATCTCGATTTTGCCGACGTGCGCTGGGTCATGCTGACCCACGGCATCCGGGATTTCGAGACCGACGAAGTGGTCGAGGTGTTCATCGATCCGCGTCACATCATGGTCTTCGACGAGCACGGCCGCGCCGTGACCGCGCCGAAGCTGGCGGCTTGAGGAGGGCGATATGGCGCGCATCGACGTCAACCATGTCAGGCATTCCTACCTGCCGAACCCGCAGAAGGATGCCGATTTCGCGCTCAGGGAAGTGCACCACACATTCGAGGATGGCGGCGCCTATGCGCTTCTCGGCCCATCCGGCTGCGGCAAGACCACGCTGCTCAACATCATTTCGGGCTTGCTGCATCCCTCGCACGGCCAGTTGCTGTTCAACGGCAGGGACGTGACCAATCTGTCGACGCAGGAGCGCAACATCGCGCAGGTGTTTCAGTTTCCGGTCATCTACGACACCATGACCGTCTACGACAATCTGGCCTTTCCGCTGCGCAATCGCGGCGTGCCGGAGGCCGATGTCGACCGCAAGGTGCGCGAGACGCTGGAGATGATCGATCTGGCGTCCTGGGCCAGGAAGAAGGCGAGGGGCCTGACCGCCGACCAGAAGCAGAAAATCTCGCTCGGCCGCGGCCTGGTGCGCTCCGACGTCAACGCCATCCTGTTCGACGAGCCGTTGACCGTCATCGACCCGCATATGAAGTGGGTGCTGCGCTCGCAATTGAAGCAGCTGCATCGCCGCTTCGGCTACACCATGGTCTATGTCACCCACGACCAGACCGAGGCGCTGACCTTCGCCGACCAAGTCGTGGTGATGTATGATGGCGGCATCGTCCAGATCGGCACGCCGGCGGAACTGTTCGAACGGCCGCGCCACACTTTTGTCGGCTATTTCATCGGCTCGCCCGGCATGAACGTCATGCCGGTGGCGATCGACGGCAGGACGGCGACGCTCGGGTCGCAGCGGATCGAACTGCCGGGCGCGCCGAAGGCCGACAGCGGCGCCATCGAACTTGGCATCCGCCCCGAATATGTGCGGCTCGGCCGCGACGGCATGGCCGTTTCGATCAGCAAGGTCGAGGATGTCGGGCGCCACAAGGTGGTGCGCGCCAAGCTGGAAGGCAGGGACATCGCTGCCGTCATCGGTGAGGACGAGACCGTGCCAGCCGAACCGAAGGTGCGGTTCGATCCGGCCGGCATCAACATCTATGCCGATTCCTGGCGTGTCGAGATGGGGGCATAGATGGACAAGACCTGGAACAACAAGGCCTGGTTCCTCGTGCTGCCGGTGCTGGTGCTGGTAGCCTTCACCGCCGTCGTCCCGCTGATGACGGTCGTCAACTATTCGGTGCAGGACACATTCGGCAACAATGTCTTCACCTGGGCCGGCACCGAATGGTTCGAGGAACTGCTGTCGTCCAGCCGCTTCTGGGAAGCGATGGTCCGCAACCTGATCTTTTCCTTCGTCATCCTGGCGATTGAGGTGCCGCTCGGCATCTTCATCGCGCTCAACATGCCGAAGAAGGGCTGGGGCGTGCCGGTCTGCCTGGTGCTGATGTCGCTGCCACTGCTGATCCCGTGGAACGTCGTCGGCACCATCTGGCAGGTGTTCGGACGCAACGACATCGGACTGTTGGGCTATTACCTCAACGCGATCGGCATCGACTACAATTACGTGCAGGATCCGTTCGATGCCTGGGTGACGATCATCGTCATGGATGTCTGGCACTGGACCAGCCTCGTCGTGCTGCTCTGCTACGCCGGACTGGTCTCGATCCCCGATGCCTTCTACCAGGCGGCCAAGATCGACGGGGCCTCGCGCTGGGCGGTGTTCCGCTACATCCAGCTGCCGAAGATGCAGCGCGTGCTTTTGATCGCCGTGCTGCTGCGCTTCATGGACAGTTTCATGATCTACACCGAACCGTTCGTCGTCACCGGCGGCGGGCCGGGCAACTCGACGACCTTCCTGTCGATCGACCTCGTCAAGACGGCGCTCGGCCAGTTCGACCTTGGCCCGGCGGCCGCCATGTCGCTGGTCTACTTCCTCATCATCCTGTTGTTGTCATGGGTGTTCTACACCGTGATGACCAATTACGACGCGGAGCGCTGAAATGGCTGGCGCCAATGAACGAACCGAGCGCAATGCGATGAACGGGACTGCTTCGGGAGGTCTCGCCGGTACGCTGTCGCAGAGCGATCTCGACAGGCGCATGCGCCGGCGCGGCGAGGAATCGCGCTGGTGGTGGATCGTGCCGACGCTCTACATCATCGTACTTTTGCTGCCGATCTACTGGCTCATCAATATGAGCTTCAAGACCAATGCCGAGATCGTCAACTCGATGACGCTCTACCCGCACGCGCCGACAATCGCCAACTACGTCACCATCTTCACCGAGAAGGCCTGGTACTCCGGCTACATCAACTCGATCACCTATGTGGTCATGAACATGGTGATTTCGGTATCGGTGGCGCTGCCGGCGGCCTATGCCTTCTCGCGCTACCGCTTCCTTGGCGACAAGCATCTGTTCTTCTGGCTGCTGACCAACCGCATGGCGCCGCCAGCGGTGTTCGCGCTGCCGTTCTTCCAACTCTACTCGGCCTTCGGGCTTATCGACACGCATATCGCCGTGGCGCTGGCGCATTGCCTGTTCAACGTTCCGCTGGCGGTGTGGATTCTCGAGGGCTTCATGTCGGGCGTGCCGAAGGAAATCGACGAGACCGCCTATATCGACGGCTATTCCTTCCCGCGCTTCTTCGTAAAAATCTTCATGCCGCTGATCGCGAGCGGCATCGGTGTCGCCTGCTTCTTCTGCTTCATGTTCTCGTGGGTCGAATTGCTGATCGCACGCACGCTGACCACAACCGACGCCAAGCCGATCGCCGCCACCATGACGCGCACCGTTTCGGCCGCAGGCATGGATTGGGGCCTGCTCGCCGCCGCCGGCGTGCTGACGCTGATCCCCGGCGCGCTCGTCATCTGGTTCGTGCGAAATTATATCGCCAAGGGCTTTGCCCTGGGGAGGGTATGATCATGAACCTAGATCTCTCCTGGATGGCGTGGACGTGGCCGACGGCGGCCTTCTTCGCGACTGTTCTGCTGTTGCTGTGCGGCATGGCGGCCTGGGAATACGCCTCGCCGGGCGGCAATCCGCGCGTCGGCATCCTGCGCTTCGAGACGACGCGCGGCGATCGTCTTTTCCTGTCGCTGCTTGGCAGCGCCTTTATTCATCTCGCTTGGCTGGGTCTCGTTGGATCCAACCTGTGGTGGGCTCTCGCTCTCTCCGTGGTCTACGCCATCGGCGTGTTCCGCTACGTATAGAGGGGGATACTGTTGGAGCGGCCGCATGCCGGCGACCGCACCAGATCGCACTTCAAACCTGAAACAGTGGAGGAAACACATGCGACGGCAATTTTTAACATCAACAACGGCCCTTGTCCTGTTGCTCGGCGTCGGCAATGCCTATGCCGGGATGGATGAGGCAAAAGCCTTTTTGGACAAAGAGATAGGCGGCGTGTCGACGCTTTCCCGCGCCGACCAGGAAAAGCAAATGCAGTGGTTCATCGACGCGGCCAAGCCCTTCGCCGGCATGGAAATCAAAGTCGTGTCTGAAACCTTGACCACCCACCAGTACGAGTCTCAGGTGCTGGCACCGGCCTTTACCGCCATCACCGGCATCAAGGTCACGCATGACGTCATCCAGGAAGGCGACGTCGTCGAGAAGATCCAGACCCAGATGCAGACCGGCCAGAACATCTATGACGGCTGGGTCAACGATTCCGATCTGATCGGCACCCACTGGCGTTACCAGCAGGTGCGCAACCTGACCGACTGGATGGCGGGCGAAGGCAAGGACGTCACCGATCCGATGCTCGACGTCGACGACTTCATCGGCACGAAGTTCACCACCGCGCCGGACAAGAAACTCTACCAACTGCCCGACCAGCAGTTCGCGAACCTCTACTGGTTCCGTTACGACTGGTTCAACGATGAGAAGAACAAGGCCGACTTCAAGGCCAAGTACGGCTATGATCTCGGCGTGCCGGTCAACTGGTCGGCTTATGAGGATATCGCCGAATTCTTCACTGGCCGCGACGTCAACGGCAAGAAGGTCTATGGCCACATGGACTACGGCAAGAAGGACCCGTCGCTCGGCTGGCGGTTCACGGACGCCTGGCTGTCGATGGCCGGCAATGGCGACAAGGGCCTGCCGAACGGTGTGCCGGTCGACGAATGGGGCATTAAGGTCGATGCGAATTCGCGGCCTGTCGGCTCGTGCACCGCGCGCGGCGGCGACACCAATGGACCAGCATCGGTCTATGCCATCCAGAAGTATCTTGATTGGCTGAAAGCCTATGCGCCGCCGGAAGCCCAGGGCATGACCTTCTCCGAATCCGGCCCCGTGCCGTCGCAAGGCAATGTCGCTCAGCAGATCTTCTGGTACACCGCCTTCACCGCCGACATGGTCAAACCCGGCCTGCCGGTCATGAACGAGGACGGCACGCCGAAGTGGCGCATGGCGCCGTCTCCGCACGGCTCCTACTGGAAGGACGGCATGAAGCTCGGCTATCAGGACGTCGGCTCCTGGACGCTGATGAAGTCGACGCCGACCGACCGCGCCAAGGCCGCCTGGCTTTATGCCCAGTTCGTCACCTCGAAGACCGTCGATGTGAAGAAGAGCCAGGTTGGCCTGACCTTCATTCGCGACTCCACCATCCATGACAAGAGCTTCACCGAACGTGCGCCGAAGCTCGGCGGTCTGATCGAGTTCTATCGCTCGCCGGCCCGTGTGCAGTGGACGCCGACCGGTACCAACGTGCCGGACTATCCGAAGCTGGCTCAGCTCTGGTGGCAGAACATCGGTGACGCATCGTCTGGTGCCAAAACACCGCAGGAAGCCATGGACTCGCTCTGCGCCGATCAGGAAAAAGTCATGGCACGTATCGAGAAATCCGGTGTCCAGGGCGACATCGGACCGAAGATGGCCGAAGAGCATGACCTTGCTTACTGGAACGCCGACGCGGTCAAGGGCGGCAATCTGGCGCCTCAGCTGAAGCTCGAGAAGGAGAAGGACAAGCCGATCACCATCAACTACGACGAACTGGTGAAGAGCTGGCAGAAATAGGACTGCCCTATGCGGGCGCTCGCGCCCGTGTGAAATTGGGGGAGGCGGCATGTTGCCGTCTCCCCTGTTTGTGTGAAGGCGGAGGACGCAATGAGCGGTTTTGTGCTGGCAATCGACCAGGGAACGACATCGACCCGGGCGATCCTGTTTGACGGTGAGATGAAAGTCGCCGGCAGCGGGCAGAAGGAATTCACCCAGCACTATCCGGCCTCGGGCTGGGTCGAGCATGACCCGGAAGAGATCTGGGCAAGCGTCGTGACGACCGTGAAGGCTGCGCTGAAGAATGCTGGCCGCGAAGGATCTGATGTCGCCGCCATCGGCATCACGAACCAACGCGAGACCGTCGTGATCTGGGACAGGGCGACCGGCAAGCCGATCCACAACGCCATCGTCTGGCAGGATCGGCGCACCGCGCCGCTCTGCCAGAAACTGAAGAAGCAGGGGCTGGAGAAGAATTTCACGCGCAAGACCGGCCTTCTGCTCGATCCCTATTTCTCGGGCACCAAGATCGCCTGGATGCTGGACAAGGTGAAGGGGGCGAGGAAGCGTGCCGAGAAGGGCGAGCTGCTCGCCGGCACGATTGACAGCTTTTTGATCTGGCGGCTGACCGGCGGCAAGCTCCACGCCACCGATGCCACCAACGCTTCGCGCACGCTGGTCTACAACATCGAGAAAAATGTCTGGGACGACGAGCTACTGGCCATCCTGCGCATTCCCCCCGCGATGCTGCCCGAAGTGAAGGATTGCGCAGATGACTATGGCGTCACGGAGAAGAATCTCTTCGGCGCCGCAATAAGGATTCTCGGCGTTGCCGGCGACCAGCACGCCGCGACCATCGGCCAGGCCTGCTTCGAGCCGGGCATGATGAAATCCACCTATGGCACCGGCTGCTTCGCGCTGCTCAACACCGGCGGCGATCTGGTGCGTTCGAAGAACCGGCTCTTGACCACCATCGCCTATCGGCTGAACGGCAAGACCACCTATGCCCTGGAAGGCTCGATCTTCATTGCCGGCGCTGCCGTGCAATGGCTGCGGGACGGCATCAAGGTGATCGGCAAGGCCGAGCAGAGCGGCAAACTCGCTGATGAAGCCGATCCGACGCAAAACGTCTATCTGGTGCCGGCCTTTGTCGGTCTCGGCGCGCCGCATTGGGACGCCGAGGCGCGCGGCGCGATTTTCGGACTGACACGCAATTCCGGTCCTGCGGAGTTCGCGCGCGCCGCCCTGGAGGCAGTCGCCTATCAGACCCGCGACCTGCTCGACGCCATGCGCAAGGACTGGAAGGGCACTTCGGCGAAAACGGTGCTGAGGGTCGATGGCGGCATGGTCGCGTCGGACTGGACCATGCAGCGGCTGGCCGACATTCTCGATGCTCCCGTCGATCGCCCGACCATCCTCGAGACGACCGCGCTGGGTGCGGCCTGGCTTGCCGGTTCGAAGGCTGGTGTCTGGCCCAAGGCGAAGGAATTCGCCAAGAGCTGGGCGCTCGAGCGGCGGTTCAAGCCGGAGATGGATAGCGCCACGCGATCCACCAAGCTGGCAGGCTGGCGCGATGCTGTGCGCAGGACTCTGAGCGTGTCATAACGGTCACCACAGGAACGGACTTGAGGTGGGGGACATGCAGCCAGACTGGTATCCTGCTTGGCGGGACGAGGCTTTTGAACAGCTGACCGCGAAGAATGCCATTTTGGAGAAGGAGTTTCGCCTCGGCCGCTGGCCGCGCTATGACTATGACCTGACGACCGGCAGGCTTTTGTTTTCGGACAATGGTGCCGTCAAGGTCGTTGCCGAGATTCAGATTGCTGGCTCGACAAGCGCCAAGGCCGGCAACTGGCTTTGGGCGTGGTCGAATTCCAACTTGCCCAACGAACTTCTTGCCGACGCCAATCGCGTTCGTTCCTTCGGCGAGGAGAATGATATTGCCGAACTTCAGCAGGCTTTTGTGACCGACACGACAGATGACCTGGAAGCACTCGGCTGGGAACTGGCCGCTGCAATGGTGCGAGTCTGCGACGCGCTCGGAGCCTATCGCTCTCCGCGCGGAGAAGGTGGAGGCCTTTATCTGATACTCAAAAGCGCAAGCTGGACCAACTGACAGGAAACTTCATTCCGTTGACCGGGATGCTGAAAGTCTCAACGAAAAGGCCCGCGCCATTTCCAACGCGGGCCTTGTAATCAGACTTGCCAGCCACTGACACTCATCCCTGGGTCAGTAAGGCGAACGGCACTCCTGGCGCGGTCCGTAGTTCGGCTGGAATGTGTTGTCCGAAGCACGATAGCTGCGATAGCGGTCGTAGCACCACTGCACATGCGCATTGCCTTCGGAGACGCGGTTGTTCTCGCTGTTGACGATGGCACCCGTAATCAGCGCGCCAGTCGCGAAAGCTGCCAGCGGGAACCAGTAGTCGCCGTGGCGGCGATAGCCGCGATGATATTCGCGATAGCCGCGATGGCCATTCCAATAGGCGTCGCCGTTACGCGCGAAGTTACGATTGCCGTCGAAATGGCGGTTCTTCATCCACGGCTTGTAATCGACCGTCTGCACATCACTCGAAGCCGCCTGCGGCACCAACATCTGTGAGGCATTGGCAGGCAGAGCAGTCGCGGCAAACGAAGCCGACAGGGTGGTCGCCAGCATACCCGATACGATCTTGTTCATGACCTTCTCCTTCGAAAGCGTGATTGACGTCCCTTGAGGCGAGACAACGGGTGGTCTTTGGGGAAGGTTCCTCGCTAAATCCCAAGTTGATGAATTGTAATGTTTCTCCGACCTCCCACCAGCGCCGACGTGGGGTGACGCCAGCGCTTCGCCGGGGGCGTTGCGCCGTTGATCGAAGCAGGCGGAGTGCCACAGTGGGAATGCTTGCGCGGTATGGCTTGCGGATGCTCTTTTTCCGGTTGACCGGTCGAGGCACTCTCCCTATGTTCCGCGCAATTTCGAGGGCCGCCCTTTCGCGCCCGCGGGAGCGCGTAGCTCAGCCGGTAGAGCAACTGACTTTTAATCAGTAGGTCATGGGTTCGAATCCCATCGCGCTCACCAATATTTCAATGAAATCAATAAATTACACGAGGCTGACGGGATTGTTTTGCCACAGCGCCGCATTTGTGTCCGCGTAGTGCCCGTAAGGAGAGGTGGCTAAGCTTGCCATTGGCCGTCAATGGTCGTGCAAGTCCTTCGACACGCTAGAGTTCTTCAAATCGGACGCTTCGACCCTCACCTGCTGTTCAAGTCGGGGCTGTTCAAGTCGGGCCTTGCCTCGATCCATTCGGCGCCGGTAACGGAGCACTATCAGCGGCACCACAACCCGCTAGGTCGTTCAGGAGCAGTGAATGTCAGCATTCGCGGGTGGGCCTCCCGACCGAGCATGCCCAACCTTCATTCCTTGGTCGCACCGATGGCGGCATTTGCGGTGAATCAATGCAGCGCTGTCCGCGGCCTCCATAGATGTCGCGAGCGCAGGCATGTTGCGAAGGACGCGAAATCTCATGAAGCCAATAGCATGTCTCTGCATGGCGACATACCCGGAGGCGCGCGCGCTCGAGGACACGGATACGTAAGGTTGCGAAGCGATGAACGGAAAGCGTGCACACGCGTTGGTGTCCATTCCCCGCGGATCGACGAACACAAGCCCATGTCGCGCTCCGGCGACAGGGCGCCAACAGGATGGGAGCCAGACATGACCGAGCATAGGACGATACCAGCTTCCGGCGGCCTTCGGTCGGATCGCGAGCTGCATGATATCGATGCCTATTGGCGCGCAGCCAACTATCTGACGATCGGCCAGATCTACCTGCTCGACAATCCGCTGCTGCGCGAACCGTTGCGGCTTGAGCACGTCAAGCCGCGTCTCCTCGGCCACTGGGGAACGTCGCCCGGATTGAGTTTCATCTATGCCCACCTCAATCGCGTCATCCGGCTCAGGGACGCGAATGTGATCTATATCTGCGGACCCGGTCATGGCGGCCCGGCAATGGTGGCGAATACCTATCTGGAAGGCACCTACAGCGAGCTCAATCCGGACATTGCGATGGACGAGCAGGGGATGCGCAAGCTGTTCCGGCAGTTCTCGTTTCCCGGCGGCATACCGAGCCATGCCGCACCGGACGTGCCGGGCTCGATCCATGAGGGCGGCGAGTTGGGCTATTCGCTTTCGCACGCCTATGGCGCGGCCTTTGACAATCCTGATCTCATCGTTGCCTGCGTCGTCGGTGACGGTGAAGCAGAAACCGGACCGTCGGCGGCCGCGTGGCACTCCAACAAATTCCTCAACCCGACGCGCGACGGGGCCGTGCTGCCGATCCTGCATCTCAACGGCTATAAGATCGCCAATCCAACTATACTGGCCCGCATTCCCGAAGAGGAATTGCGCGCGCTGTTTGCCGGCTACGGCTATGAGCCGCTGTTCGTGGAAGGCCACGAGCCGGTCCTGATGCATGAGCGGATGGCGAGCGTGCTCGACGATGCGTTTGATCGCATCAAGCTTATCCAGCATGCCGCGCGCAACGGACTAGCCCCGACCGAGCCAAGACCAAAATGGCCGATGATCGTGCTGCGCAGCCCTAAGGGGTGGACCGGGCCGAAAGAGGTCGACGGCCTGAAGACAGAGGGCTTCTGGCGCTCGCACCAGGTTCCATTGTCGGGCCTTGCCGAAAACCCCGCGCATCTCAAGCTGCTTGAGGAGTGGCTGAGAAGCTACCGGCCCGAGGAACTGTTCGACGCCGCTGGCGCTCCTGTCGCTTCGATCCGCGCCACGGCCCCGCAGGCAACGAAACGAATGAGTGCCAACCCGCACGCCAATGGCGGGCTGCTGCGCAGGTCCCTCGAACTGCCCGGGTTGCATGACCACGCCATTGCGGTCGAGCGCCCCGGCGCCATCAAGGCCGAGTCGACGCGGGCGATGGGCAGCTTCCTGCGGGACGTCATGCGGTTGAATGAGGCCGCGAAGAACTTCCGCATCGTCGGCCCGGACGAGACTGCCTCAAACCGTCTTCAGGACGTGTTTGAAGTCACCGAGCGCGGCTGGATGGAAAAGATTCTGCCCGAAGACGTTCATCTCGGGCGCGACGGCCGAGTTCTCGAAATCCTCTCCGAGCACACCTGCCAGGGCTGGCTGGAAGGCTACCTGCTCACCGGGCGCCACGGCCTGTTTTCCTGCTACGAGGCGTTTATCCACATCGTCGATTCCATGTTCAACCAGCATGCGAAATGGCTGGATGCCTGCCGCGAGATCCCGTGGCGCCGGCCGATCGCATCGCTGAACTATCTGTTGTCCAGCCATGTCTGGCATCAGGAACATAACGGCTTCAGCCATCAGGACCCTGGTTTCATCGACGTCGCCCTCAACAAGAAGGCCGACATCGTACGGGTCTACCTGCCACCGGACGCCAACACCTTGCTGTGCGTGACCGACCATGTGCTGCAGACCTGGAACCGCATCAACGTCATCGTCGCAGGCAAGCCGCCGTCATGGCAGTGGCTGCCGATGGACAAGGCGATCGTTCACTGCCGGGCAGGGATCGGCATCTGGGACTGGGCGTCGACGGACGATGGGGCTGAGCCCGACGTCGTGATGGCTTGCGCCGGCGACGTCCCGACCCTCGAAACGCTGGCCGCCGTGCAGATCCTCAGGCAACAGGCTCCCGACCTCAGGATCAGGGTGGTCAATATCGTCGACCTGATGACGCTTCAGCCGAAGGAATATCATCCGCACGGTCTGTCGGATCGTGATTTCGATGCGCTGTTCACCCCGGATAAACCGGTCATCTTTGCCTATCATGGCTATCCCTGGACCATTCACCGCCTGACCTATCGGCGCACCAACCATGACAACATCCATGTGCGCGGCTACAACGAGGAAGGGACGACGACGACCCCTTTCGATATGACGGTGCTGAACGGCCTTGACCGCTTTCATATCGTCCAAAGCGTCCTCGACTGGGTTCCGCGACTGAAGGGCATGCGGGTCAGCCTGAAGCAGGCGATGGACAGCAAGCTGCTTAAACATCGAGCCTATATTCGCGCCCATGGGCAGGACATGCCGGAGATCCTTGACTGGAAGTGGGGACAGGATGCTGATGCGGCGCCGAAGCGTCCGGATTGAACGGACACCCGTTCGCAAGCGCATGGGAACGGCAACATTTCGGATGGCTTCATGACCGACGCGATCCTTGTTCTCAACGGCGGTTCTTCGAGCCTGAAGTTCGCCGTATTCGGGCGACGCGGTGAGCTGGCGCTGCTGCTGCGCGGCAACGTCTCCTCTCTGGGTCAACAACCGCGGCTGCGTGTCGAGGCCGTAGCCGGCAGCTCCAAAGTCGACAGGAGCCTGAGCAAAGAACCAATCGATATGGACAAGGCGTTCGCGGCGGTTGCCTCCGTGCTCGTCGAAAACGATCTCTTGCGTCGCATCGACAGGGTAGGGCACAGGATCGTTCACGGCGGGCGCGACTTCACCGAAGCAACGCAGCTCGACGAACGCACGCTCAAAGCACTGCGCTTGCTCGAGCCAATGGCGCCCATCCACCAACGGATCAATCTCGAGATTGTCGCGCTGGCCACTGCACTCCTCCCGCAGGCCGTCCAGGTAGGATGCTTCGACACGGCGTTTCATTCGACCCGGCCGGAGCTTGCCAAAACCTACGGGCTGCCGCGCGCGATGACCGAGGCGGGCATCGTTTCCTACGGCTTTCATGGGCTGTCCTACAGCCACATCGCTGCGAAGCTGCATGACCGATACGGCGCCGTCGCCGGCGGCCGCACGATCGTCGCTCATCTCGGCAGCGGCGCCAGCCTGTGCGCCATGGACTCTGGACGAAGCGTCGCCACGACCATGGGGTTTTCGACCCTGGACGGCCTTGTCATGAACACGCGTTGCGGTGCGCTCGATCCGGGGGTCATCCTCCACTTGCTGCAGGAACGGCGGCTGTCCGCCGAAGAACTGGTCATGCTTCTCTACGAGCAATCAGGCCTACTCGGCGTGTCTGGTATATCTGGCGATATGCGGACCCTGATCGGCTCGGAGGATCCTGCTGCCGTTCAGGCTGTCGATCTCTTCGTTTATCGGATCGGACGCGAGATAGGATCGCTGGCCGCTGCCATGGGAGGACTGGACACACTGGTGTTCACTGCCGGCATTGGCGAAAACGCGCCGTTGGTCCGGGAAAGGATCGGCGCCGCCGCGGCCTGGCTTGGAGTTGGCATCGATGAACAACGAAACCGACGAGGCGAGGACGTTGTTAGCAATCGCAATTCCCGCGTCGATGTCCTTGTCATTCCAGCAGATGAAGAACGTGCCGTCGCGGTAGAGATGTCGATCTTTGCGTCTTCGGCAAACCAGGAGGGGCCGAGCCCCTAACCGGCTGATCGTGCGCCCAGTTCCCTTCGAACCTGGACGAGTGTCGCATCGTCGGGATCGGTGGTCACGGTGAAACCCATGTCGCGCTCGACCTCGATGGCGGCACGGTTTTCACGGCTCTCGATCGCTTCGATCGCTTCGAGTCCAAGTTTTTCGGCATATTTCGAGATATAGGCGAGCAGTTCCCAGCCAACGCCCAGATGCTTGCGATCCGCGCGAATGCAGATTGCGACCTCGCCGGTTCGGTCGGCGCGATCGCTTGCCAGCGTCGCAACGGCGATCAACATCCCGTCGGTCGAGAAGGCCACGAAATTATGGATATGCGCGTCGTCTGAACGCGTCATCGCCACCAGCCGTTCATGCGAAACTTCCTTCACAGCGCCGAGAAAGCGGAAGCGCAGATCTTCCGCGGTCACATGCGTGAAGAACTCGGCCAGCCCGGCCTCGTCTTCAGGGCGCGCGCGACGCACTTCGAAGCGAAATCCGGTGTGGGTGGTAAGTGTATCGTTCATGACAACAAGATCCCTGATCTGAGGCTGACGTTACGCTCGCTGCTTGGGAGGGCTCATTCGCCCATGGTCCGTAACACGTCCTGCTTGAGGATTTCGACGCTGCGCAGGTTGAGCAGGCGGATGACGCCCTTGTCCTTCAGCCGGGTGAAAACCCGTGACACGGTCTCGATGGTGAGTCCCAGATAGTCGCCGATGTCCATGCGCGACATCGGAAGTTCCACCTGCCGCAGGCCGCCTTGGCGCTCCACCATATCCACCAGGAAGGCGGCCACGCGTTCGATGGCGTTCTGGCGACCCAGGACGAGGAGGTGTTCCTGGGCCCTGGTCAACCCCTTGAGCGCCAGGGGCAGCAACTGATGTGACATGTCCGCCCCAGCATTGAAGCGGAAGACACGAACACAGGTGGCATTGATCGCTTCGGCGAAGAAGTGGTGCGTCGTGCCAGCTTCGAAGCCGAATGTCTCTCCAGCCAGGTGGAAGGCACTTATCTGCCGGCGGCCATCGGCAAGCAGTCGGTAGATGCGAACGGCGCCGAACTCGACCTGGTAGAAGGCTCCCGCCTTCCCGCCCTGGGCATAGATCTCTGAACCCGCTGGGAAGAAGCTGACCGGCTGCACCGGCCCGGAATCGAGTGGCGCTGGCAGGCCCGGCTGAGCAAGATGCGACGACAATGAAATCCTGGAGGAGGTGTAGGCTTGCATGGCTGTCTTCCCGGTTGATCCGTGACACAGCAATCGCGCAAATCGGCGGGTGCCGAAATTCGGTTATGTCCCTACGGGAAACTACCTAGGCGGGGCCTGGACGTCAGGCGGCCGCCCTGGCGTCGGCTGCGATCCCGCTGCCATCCGACCCTGCGTCTTCGACTTTGCAGATGGTGTCGTGATATCCGCGATATACCGGCTCCGCGGATGCGACTGTCGTGGTTGGCAGCTTGGTTATTGCTCCTCCCGATTATCTCGCGCATGGGTGTTGAGCCGGATCAAATCATTCGCGCCGCCGATTGCCTATGGTTTGCCTACGCTCGGGATAGGTTGAATGCGCATCGCGATCCTGTCTGATATCCATGCCAATCGCGAGGCGTTCGACGCAGCCCTGGAGGCCGTCCGAAGGCACGATCCGGACGAGGTGGTGTTGCTCGGCGATCTGGTCGGCTACGGGCCGGATCCCATCTATGTGATCGAGAAGGCCATCGATCTGGTGGCGCGCGGCGCGCTTTGCATCATGGGCAACCACGACGAGGCAGTGGCGCGGAACCTGAGCAACATGACTGAGAATGCACGGTTCGCGGCCCAGTGGACCCGTGAACGCCTCGCTTCCACGCACCTCGATTTCCTGGCGCGATTGCCGCTTTCACTGCAATCCGAGAACCGGCTGTATGTGCACGCCAGTGCCGAGAGGCCAGAAAGATGGTCGTATATACGCGACGTCGATGCGGCAGAACGCTGCCTGTCTTCAACGGATGCCCAGTTCATTTTCTGCGGCCATACCCACGTGCCGGCCATCTATTATGCGTTACCCGGGCGTCGACCGATGCATTTTCAGCCGCTGGACAACGTGGCGGCGCCACTGTCGGCGCTGAGGAGGCATCTGATAATTGCCGGCGCTGTTGGTCAACCTCGCGATGGCAACCCGGCGGCATGCTTTGTTCTTGTCGACCCGCAACGCCACGAGGTCACGATGGTTCGTGTCCCCTATGATCATGAAGAAACGGCACGCAAGATCCAGGCCGCCGGTCTGCCCGGTTGGCTTGGCATGCGTTTGAAGATCGGCCGCTGAGGAGACGTATTCCCATGCAAAGGTTTGAGGCAGGGGCAGTCATCGATGGCTTCGAGCTGGTGGAAAAGCTGCCTGCCGGCGGCATGGCCTCGCTCTGGCGGGCGACCAACCCGCGATACGAATTCCCGCTTGTGCTGAAGATACCGTTTCTCGACCCGGGCGGGGAGGTTTCCGTCATCCTCGGTTTCGAGGCTGAGGAGCTGATCCTCAAACGCCTGTCAGGCCCGCATGTGCCGCGTTTTGCGGCAGCCGGCAGCTTGTCGCGGGTGCCCTATCTTGCCATGGAGTTCGTGGCGGGCACCGGCCTGGCGGATCTCGTCGGCAACGCGCCGCTCCCCGTGGACGAGGTGACAAGGATCGGCGCCGAGATCGCGACCGCACTCGCTGCCCTGCACCGGCAGAAGGTCGTCCATCTCGATCTCAAACCCGAGAATGTCATTCTCGCCGAGCGCGGGGCAGTGCTCCTCGACTTCGGGCTCGCTTGGCACGCGGAGCTTCCCGATCTTCTCGGCGCGGAAAGCTCGGTGCCGATGGGCACGGCCGCCTATATTTCACCAGAACAGGTGCTCGGAGAGCGGTCCGATCCTGCAAGTGACTTGTTTGCTCTGGGTTGCATCCTCTATCAGCTGGCAACGGGCGAGGAGCCGTTCGGGCGGCCGGCGACTTTTGCGGGGATGAAGCGCAGGCTCTATCACGCTCCAAGGTCGCCGAGAGATATCAACGATGCCATTCCGCGCTGGCTGGAAGCCATCATCCTGAGATGCATGGAAGTGGACAGGTCTCGACGATATGTCGAGGCGGCGCACCTTCTGTCCGACCTGAGGAACCCCGACCAGGTGGTGGTCGCCAGGCGCAAACCCCAGGACAAGGGAGTATGGGCCGCGATCGCCAGGCTGTTTCGCAAGACGGATGACAGATCGCTTGTCGGCAAGCCGACCTTGTCGAGGGCGCAGGCCGGCCCGTCTATTGTCCTCGCCGCGGTCGATCTGGCCAATGGCAGCGATGCGCTGGCGGGCGAGGTCCTCAATGAAACCGCTCGTGTGCTTGCTTCGCGCGAGGATTCCCGCCTGGCCTGCGTGACGGTCCTGAGGACCGAGATCATAGGCGAGACGCGGGCGGTCGACGAATCCGGACGCCCCGTCTACTTGAAACGGCTGGTGGCGCTGAAGGATTGGGCTCACCCACTTCATCTGCCGGAAGACCGCATCAGTTATCATGTGCTCGAAGCGGTCAGCCCCGCTGATGCGATCCTCGACTATGCCGAGCACAATGACGTCGGCCACATCGTCGTTGGTGCCCGGGCATCTTCGGCAATCCGCCGCCACCTCGGCAGCGTTTCGACCAAAGTGGTCGCACAGGCTCTTTGCTCGGTCTCGGTGGTCCGACTGAAGGTCGTCGAGGAACAAGCGCGGCCGCTTTGATGCGTTCTAGGGTGTTTGACTCCGATCAAGGAAGGCTGGTGTCCTTGCCCGTCAGATGGCTGTTCAAATGGAGAAGAGCCATGCAGACGAATGCAACGCCTCGATACGACGCCAGCGTCAACACGACCGGTTGCTGCCCCAGATTCAATCCCGAGGGCTGGGACGGTCAGGAACTGCACTTCAGGGACAAACGGTTTGTCAAAGCCACGACCCACAGCGTCATGCATATCCCGGTGAACATGGGCAGCGTCTTCGCGCGCGTCAACAAACACATCGAGGACGCCGGTGCTTCCGATCCCGATCAGCTCATCGTTCTCAGCAGGGATGTCTCGCCCTGGAGCAGCGAGCATCTGTTTGCGGCCTCGAAACCTGTCGCCAACGAAGAGATGACCACGCTGAGCGGCGACTATGTGACCAAATTGTTCGAGGGGCCATACAGCCAGGCGAGGGCGTGGGACGAAGAAATGCGGGAAATTGCGCGTCATCGAAACGCAGAGGGGCGCGAGGTCTATTTCTTCTACACGACATGCCCGAAATGCGCCGAAGCCTACGGCAAGAACTATGTCGTCGCCATCGCGGCGGTGGCCTAGGATCGTCCAGGTTCGGTGGCTGGAGCGCCGGGCTCGACCCAGGTACCGCGTTCCCCTCTGACGATTGCGACGGCATCATCGAGCTTGCCGATCGCCGCGGGTTTCCCCGTTTCTTCAGCGAATTCGATTGCGGCACCGACCTTGGGCCCCATGGAGCCGGCTGGAAAATTCCGTTCCGAGATCTCCTTGGCGGTCACGCGCCGAAGCGCATGCGCGGCAGCCGTTCCATAGTCGACATAGACGGCGTCGACATCCGTCAGCATGAGCAGCATGTCGGCCTTTAACGCGCGAGCGAGAAGCGAGCTTGCCAGATCCTTGTCGATGACGGCCTCCACGCCGCAAAGACTGCCGTCATCCCGGGCTATCACCGGAACCCCGCCGCCGCCGGTGCAGACGACGATCACGCCACGTTCGACCAAAAACGAAATCACGGACGCTTCCAGAATCTCCAACGGCTTGGGCGAGGCCACGACACGGCGCCATTTTTCGCCATCGGGCGCGATCTGCCAGCCGCGCTCGCCGGCAAGCCTATGCGCGGTTGCCTTGTCGTAGACCGGGCCGATCGGCTTCGTCGGGTGAGCGAAAGCCTGATCTTGCGGATCTACTTTCACCTGCGTCAGCAGGGTCGCAAAAAGCCTCTCCTTGAGGAGGTTGCCGAGCTCCTGCTCGATCACGTAACCGATCATGCCGGCGCTCTCGGCGCCAAGCACGTCGAGCGGAAACGTGCCGCCGTCCGACGTTGCCGCTGCCTGCAGGGCCAGAAGTCCCACCTGGGGCCCATTGCCGTGTGTGACGACAATCGAGTGCCCGTCGTCGACAAGTTCCGCGAGCACCGAAGCGGCGCGCACGATGTTGGCGCGCTGGTTGTCGGCTGTCATCGGTTCTCCACGACGCAGCAATGCGTTTCCGCCGAGCGCAACAACGACAAGCATCTCAGTTGCCGATCGTGGCGACGAGCAGGGCCTTGATCGTGTGCATCCGGTTTTCGGCCTGGTCGAAGACAATCGACGCAGCCGACTCGAATACGTCGTCGGTGACCTCCATGCAGTCGATGCCGTACTCCTTTGCGATGAACTCGCCGATCTCGGTACCGGTGTCGTGGAACGCCGGCAGGCAATGCATGAATTTGACGTGGGGATTGCCGGCGGCAGCCATCACCTCGCCGGTGACCCGATATGGTGTCAGAAGGCGAATGCGCTCGGCCCAGCCCGATTTGTCCTCGCCCATCGACATCCACACGTCGGTGTAGATGAAATCAGCATCCTGCACGCAACTCGGCACGTCCTCGTCGAGCCGGAAGCGGCCGCCGCTTTGTGCTGCCAGCCCTCGGACATGGGCGCAGAATGCCTCATCCGGCCAGAGCTCCCTTGGCGAGGCTATGCGCATGTCGATGCCGACCTTGGCAGCTCCAAGCGCCAGCGACAGCGCGACATTGTCGCGCCCTTCACCAACGAAGGCGACGGTCATGTCAGAAAGATGCTTGTGCGTGAATTCGCGCATGGTCATGAAGTCGGCGAGAATCTGGGTCGGATGCGCCTCATCGGTGAGGCCGTTGTAGACGGGCACGCCGGCATGCGCGGCAAGCAGTTCGGCCTGATGCTGGCCAAAGCCTCGGTATTCGATCGCGTCGTACATCCGGCCGAGCACGCGAGCAGTATCCTTCATCGATTCCTTGTGGCCGATATGACTGCCGGTGGGGCCGAAATAGGTAACATGAGCGCCCTGGTCATAGGCCGCTACCTCGAACCCGGTCCGCGTGCGCGTCGAATCCTTCTCGAAGATCAACGCGATGTTCTTCCGGACAAGACGCGGGATTTCGTGGCCGGCGAGCTTGGCTGCCTTCAGGTCGGCTGCGAGCTTCAGCAGGAAACGGATCTCGTCGGCCGTGAGATCGTCCAAGGTCAGGACGGAGCGGCCATGAAGATTGATCGACATGGGAATTCCTTTCGGTTCAGATCGGGTCGCGCACAATCGGGCAGGTCATGCAGTGCCCGCCGCCTCGGCCGCGGCTGAGTTCGGCGCCTTCGACCGTGATCACTTCAATCCCGGCACGGCGCAGCAGTGTGTTGGTGTAGACGTTGCGGTCGTAGCCGATGACCACGCCGGGCTCGACCGCAACGACGTTGTTGCCATCATCCCATTGCTCGCGCTCGGCCTCGTAGCGGTCGCCGCCGGTGGCGATGATGCGCAGCGACTTCAGACCAAGGGCTTCCGCAACCACCGTCGTGAACGGCTTTGCCTCATCGGTGACCTCGACGGCCGTCTCTCCATCGCCAGGCCGCAGTGAGAAAGTGCGCATCCGGTCGACCACCGGCGGATACAACGTGACAAGGTCGCGATCGCAGAAAGTGAAGACGGTGTCGAGATGCATGAAACTTCGGTCCCTGGGCATCAGCGCAGCAATCACACGCGTCGCCTCGCCGGAGGCAAACAGGCTGCGCGCGAGATCGCCGACGGCTTGCGGCGTGGTGCGCTCGCCCATGCCGACGAGAACCGCTCCACCACCGATCGGCATGACGTCGCCGCCTTCCAGGCTGGTTCCTGTTCCCAGATCCGGCGAAACAAAGGGCACCCCGCTGTCGCGGAAGCGGGGATGGAAGCGGTAGACGGCTTCGACATTGGCCGCCTCCGGGCGCCTTGCAGGCCAATACATGGAATTGACCGAGACCGACCCGTAGATCCAGCAGGAGCTGTCACGCGTGAAAAGCTGGTTCGGCAGCGGCGGCACTACGAAATCTTGAGGAGCGAGCGTCCTTCCGGTCAGGCCTTTGGGTTCGAAAGGAAGCTCTGCCCGGGCAATGCCGCCGACAAGGCAGGACGACAATTGCTCCGATGACATCTCGTTGAGCCATCCCCGCAGTTCGCCGACCATGTCCAGCCCGACGACGCCGGGATGAATCCGGCGGTCGAGGAGCCAGTCGCGCGCCTTGCTCAGGCGCATTGTCTCAGCCAGGAGTTCCCCGAAGGAATGCACCAGCACGCCGCGTTCGCGCAAGGCATCGACGAAGACGTCATGCTCGTGGCGGGCTCGCTTGACCCACAGCACGTCGTCGAAGAGCAGCGCCTTGCAGTTGTCCGGTGTCAGCCTGCGTAGGCTGAGGTCCGGACGGTGGACCATCACCTCGCGCAGCCGGCCGACTTCGGAATGGACACCCAGGCTTGTCATCGCGTCAACCCTCGCACAGCGGGCCTCTCACAGCGGACTGACGGCGCCGGTCCACATCTCGTAGACCGCGAGGATGGCGACCGCGATGAGGATCCCGGCGAGGGCGGCCTCGGCGGTATGGAACACGCGCTGATTGGTTTCACGGCGCGCCCAGACGTAGAAGATGATGCCTGGGGCATAGAGGATCGCGCACATGAACAGGTAGGCCGGGCCTGCTGCATAGACGAGCCACAAGCCGTAGACCGTTGCCACCAACCCGGCCAAAAGCGGGCCAGTGCGTTGCTCGCCGCTCTCGTAGCTCTCGCCGGTCAGCGCGAGCTTGGCAGCGTAAGCTCCAGAAAAGATATAGGGAACAAGGATTGCGGCCGACGCGATGTAGAACAATGCCTGATAGGTGCTTTGCGCGAACAGCGTGATCACCAGGAAAGCCTGGACAAGGAGGTTGGTGATCAGAAGTGAGGTCGCCGGCACACCGTGATCGCTTTCACGGCCGAAGAATTTCGGCATTGTCCCATCCTTGGCGGCGACATGTGGAATTTCTGCCGCGAGCAGCGTCCAGCTCAGGAAGGCGCCAACCACCGATACCACAAGCGCGAGGTTGATCAGGATAGCGCCGAAGGGACCGACAACCGCTTCCAGCACGCCCGCCATAGACGGATTCTTCAGCACTGCGAGCTCGGGTTGGCTGAGGATGCCGAGCGACAGCAGCGACACCAGGGCGTAGAGCGCAAGGCAGGTGAAGAAGCCGAGAACAGTTGCCGTGGCGATGTCCTTGCGACGTTCTGCGCGGCCGGAAAAGACGCTGGCGCCTTCGATGCCGATGAACACCCACAGGGTCACCAGCATCGTGCTCTTCACCTGTGCGGTAATCGAACCGAGACTGGCGTTGCCCAGACCGGTGAAGTCGAGCGACCAGACTTGCAGTTTGAAGGCAACCACGACAACCCCGACGAACAAGACGATCGGAGCGATCTTTGCCGCCGTGACGATGAGGTTCACGATCGCTGCCTGCCGGATACCGGCGAGAACCAGGACGTGGATTAGCCAAAGCAGGATCGATGCGCCGAGCACCGCCTGCCATGTGTTCCCATCACCGAAGGCCGGAAAGAAATAGGACAACGCGCTGAACACGATCACTGCGTAGGAGACGTTGCCGACCCAGGCGCTGATCCAGTAGCCCCAGGCGCTGTTGAAGCCGATGAAGGGGCCGAAACCGGCCTTGGCGTAGGCGTAGGGCCCTGCGTCCAGCTCGGGCTTGCGGGTGGCTAGCGATTGATAGACGAAGACCAGTGCCAGCATGCCCACGGCTGTGATCGCCCAGCCGATCAGGATGGCAAGGGGGGCGGCCCCTGCAGCCATATTTTGCGGAAGGCTGAATACGCCGGAGCCGACCATCGAACCGATCACCAGTGCGGTGAGGGCTCCTACACGAAGTTTCGTTGGCGCCGCAGTCGCGACTTTCCGAACTGGGACGTTGATATCAGTCGTAGTCATGGGCGCTCTCCCTAATCTGAAGGCTCTGATGGGAGGCAATAGACAGGAAGCCAGCACCAACGGCTTTGATGCGGGTCAATAAGCCTTTGCTGAATAAAACTGAATAAAAGAGTGGCGATGGTGTTCCGGTTTCTGGGTCGCATCGCGTGCTTTCCGAGCCGTGTCGAACAGGAGCGACCGACTTGCGCCCCAGAAATCGTCCAGGGCGCAAATCGGATCCGGTCGGCTAATGGCTGTCAGGCAATGTCCGCCGGCTCGGCTTTGCGTTTTCGCCCCGTGATCATGGCCCGTACCAGGTTTTCGCGATGGCGAAAGCTTGCCAGAACGACGCCGCCTATATGGAAAAGGACCAGCAGAAGTAGACCGTGTGCGCTGAGGCTGTGCATCGTTTCGACCCACGACACGCCGAAATAGGCGTCCGTCGTCATCAGCCAACCGGTCAGTGCGGTTGAACCCATCGCCGCGATCAGCATGAGTATCATTGCGCCGCCGGCAGGGTTGTGGCCGATGTAGCGGGCTTCGCGACCGTGCAGCAACGCCCATAGGTAACGCAGCACCGTTTCCGGGTCACGCACGAATTGCGAGAAGCGCGCATAGGGTGTGCCAAGGACACCCCACACGAGCCGCGTCACGACCAGCCCGGCAGCAGTGTAGCCAGCCCAATAGTGGACGTCCTCCGAAGAATGGGAAGTGAGCCAGGCCGTGACGAAGCTGAGCACCAGCGCCCAGTGAAAGCCTCGCACGACTCGGTCCCAGACGCGCACCATCTCCAGCGATGGTTGCGCGTCCGCCGCTATTGAAGCGTTCCGATCAGTTTTCGCCGGCTTCGGCATTATCGAGCTTTTCAAGGGTCTCGGCATTGTAGGCGAGATTCACTTTCTTGCCGGCCTTGTCGACTGCGTAGACTTCATAGCAACCCTTCTCGACCTTGATCTGGCGGACGGTGAGACCTTCGCCGACCAATTGCGCCTCGAGCGTTGCCTTGGGCTTGAACTGTGATTTCGGCGCGGTGCTGCAGCTGCCGCCAGCAGCGAGCGCCGGTCCTGCAAGCATGCCGGCGAGCGCGGCGAGGACGAGTGTGCGATACATAATGGCTCCATTCGAGAGGTTGGGCGCTGATGTTGCGCCTTGAGGGGTGGATTTCGACCGGTTCGGCCAGACGGCGGTATGACCGTCATTGGTGCGGGATAGCCAATTCAACCTGACAACTGGCTGACAGCGGCTTCGGCATCGCCGATCGGGCTCACCGCCGGTCGGTTTGATTTGGCGCAAGGATCGCGGGTGGCGCCGCGAGCAGGATGGTGGCCGGGATACAGAGCGCTTCTGCTACTATCCCAAGGAGAAAAGTCATGAAAACCATGTTGAGGAGAGCTTCGCTTGGGGTTGCCGCCATAATGCTTATGCTCGGCAGCGCCAGCGCGACCCGGGCTGCTTCGATTGTCCAGGTCTCTTTGTGGGACAAGGGGGCAAGCGTGCAAATGCCCATGGGGCTCGCTTATGCGACGCCCGGGATCGATCTTTCGAAGGCCACCATGGGTATGAAGGCTTCCCCCGGAGCGGTGAAGGCCGGGGAGGTCACATTCAACGTGAAAAATGACTCCAAGGACACCGTTCACGAAATGATCGTCATGTATCTTGCCGATCCCGGCAAGCCGCTTCCCTATCTGGATGCCGAGAACCGGGTCGACGAAGACAAAGCAGGCGACAAGGGCGAGGTTTCAGAGCTCGATCCCGGCAAATCAGGCGCATTGACCGTCGAACTGAAGGCTGGAAAATACCTGCTTGTCTGCAACGTACCGGGTCACTATGGAGCCGGCATGTGGACCGAATTCACTGTCGATCCATAGGCCTTGAACCTGGCGACCCTGCGATTGTCGCAGTTTTTGAAAGCTCGCCGGGATCGCCGGTCCTGTCGGTTTGGCTGCCGCAGGACGGCAAGGTTACGACCGAAGGCAAGGTCAACGGTTGGGCCGAGCGTTGGCTCGACGAAACAGACGGATTGGGCGGTCTGGGCATTTTTTCCTGCGGCGTATGGAGCGCGTCATGAAAGCGATGGTGCTCGAAAAGGTCGGCGCCCCCTTGAAGCTGGTCGACAGGCCCGATCCCATGCCTGGGACGGGCGAGATAAGGCTGAAGGTCGAGGCATGCGCTGTCTGTCGCACTGATCTGCACGTGATTGATGGGGATCTGCGTCATCCAAAACTGCCGCTCATTCCGGGTCACGAAATCGTCGGCATCGTCGATTCTGTGGGCAAGGGCGTCGCGCGGTCCAGGGTGGGGCGCCGAGTTGGCGTACCTTGGCTCGGTGACACTTGCGGGCATTGTCCCTACTGCCTCGCAGGGAGTGAAAACCTTTGCGATCAGCCGGATTTCACGGGCTACACGCGCGATGGCGGCTTCGCCAGCCATGTCATTGCGGACGCGCAATTCGCTTTCGATCTGAACCGGGATGCCGATCCCGTATCGCTGGCGCCGTTGCTTTGCGCTGGCCTGATCGGCTGGCGATGCCTGAAGAAGGCCGGTGACGGCAAGCGGCTCGGGATCTACGGCTTCGGCGCTGCCGCGCATATCGTCGCCCAGATCGCGATCTGGCAAGGTCGTGAGATCTTCGCTGTCACCCGGCCGGGTGACAAGCAAGCGCAGGAATTTGCTCGTTCGCTCGGAGCGACCTGGGCGGGCGGGTCTGATGAACTTCCGCCAAGGCAGCTCGATGCCGCGATCATCTTCGCTCCCGTCGGTGACCTGGTGCCGATCGCGCTTGGCGCTGTCCGCAAGGGCGGCAGGGTGGTTTGCGGCGGCATCCACATGAGCGACATTCCGGCGATGGCCTATGAGTTGCTCTGGCAAGAGCGTGAACTGGTGCGCCCAGGTGCACACGCACACCAAGGTGTACCCGCTGGAACAGGCCAACCAGGCACTGGGCGATCTGAGGCAAGGCAGATTGAGCGGCGCCGCCGTCCTGGTGCCGTGATTGACAGTCGAGAATTATCCGGCCCGTCCTCCCAGACCGCGCATTTGCCGGATCCACTTCGCACGGGTCGCATCGCCGGCGCCGGCGACCATGCCGAACAATGTCTCACGCACCGGACTGATGCCGACGAAATGCAGGATGCTCCGCCGCATGCCGGCCAGGCCATGTCCAAGGAACCACAGGCGGTAGAGAACGGCAGGCATGCCCATCGTCACCACGACGCGTGCGGAGCGGCCGCGAAGCAATGTCTTGGTGAAGCCGCCGCCCTTGTCCGGGTAGGCAAAGGCGGTTCCCGGCCGCATGACCTGTTCCAGGAATGCCTTGAGCATGGCCGGCATGGTTCCGAGCCACAGTGGAAAGACAAAGACGATGTGCTCGGCCCAGACGATCGCGTCGGCGGCCTCCCTGAGGCCGGCGGGAACCGCACCATGCTCGAACTCCTGCATTGTCCGCAGCATTGGAAAATCGAGCGCCGCCAGATCGACCCGGCGCACGGCGTGTCCCGCCTTCTCCGCGCCATCGCCATAGGCTTTGGCAAGGCCGCGGCAGAGCCGCTCGGGGGACGGGTCGGGATGGCCGACCACAATGAGGATGCGTCGCGACATGGTCTACTCGCAGCAAATCTGTCGTCGCGGCGTCAAGGCCGCTCGACCCGTGCCACCTGGTAGGTGTGCATGGCGCCGTTGCGCTCGATCGACACATATTCGCCGGTCACGAACCGTTCGTCGCCGAGATGAAAGCCGATTTCGTCGTCGCGATCGCCTTCGGCGTAGTCGAAATACCATTGTCCGCCCGGCTTGCGCCTCAGTCTGCCGATCAGGTCCTCCTCGCCGGTGCGGAAGCGGCGAACGCGACAGGAAGCCCTGTGCGATTTCCACTCTTCCGCATCGATCCGGCCTTCGCCGGTCAGCGGAGCCAGCACGTCGTAGCCCTCTTCGCGGTCGCCTTCCGGGTGACCCTTTTCACGGGCCAGCAGCAGCCGGACGTGGCGGAATTTGGGGGTGAGATCCTTCAAACTGGTCATGGGAAACTCCTTTACGGAGTTTCATAGAGCGGTGGCTGGACCTGGCCCTTGATCCGCATCAAACAAAACCCGGTCGCCGCGCGTCTTTCAGGTGCCGAGCAACAGCATGGCGCCGTAGCCGGCGGCCGCAGCGGCCAGGGTTGCGCCGGCCAGAGGCACCCAGAATCTGACCGGACCGGCAAATACCGCGAGCGACAGCCGGCCGACAGCATTTGCCGCCAGCGCCGCGAGCACGGCCCGGCCCACCGTCTCGATGGACACGGAATGCTTGACCAGGCGCAACGCGCCGAGCACCGCAACATCGACATCGAACGTACCTGCAAGCGCCGAACTCGCCAGCAAGCCGCGCCCGCCGAATTGGGCGGCCAATCCGGCGCTCGCGGTCGCGACGATCGCGAAGAGCAAGGCGAAGAGCAGCAATGGGCCAAGTTCGAACGGATTGCGTGCCATGGCGCTCCCTTCGCCATTCCCTTTATCGCGGGTCAGCAGCAATGCGCCGCAGGCAGCGAAGACGAGGGCAGCCGCGATGGCCGGAATGCCGACCCAGGCGAAGACGCTCGGCTCGATGATCAGAACCACGGCGCAGACGCGGAGCACGGAAACCAATGCAGCCAATGATGCCGCTCCTGCGAGCGAAAGCGGGTTGCTTGCCGAAGCGGCGTTGCGGGCAAGCGCCAAGGTCACGGCGGTGGACGAGACGATCGCCCCGGCGAGCGAACTGACGAGCAGGCCGCGCGTATTTCCCAGAATACGAACAGCCACATAGCCAGCGAACGAAATCGAGGCCATCAGCACCGTCAGGAACCAGACCTCCCACGGATTGAAACCTCCCCACGGGTCCATCGTCCGGTTCGGCAGCAAGGGCAGGACGATCGCCGTCATCACCGCCAGGATGAGAGCCGATCGCAGTTCGATCCAGGTCAGTCGCTTCAGCAGGCCGTGCAGCACCTCTCGGCTGGCCAGGATTGCCGCCAATGCCGCACCGCCGGCGGCAGCCGCCCGATAGTCGTCGGTGACCGAAAGCGCGCCCAGCGCAAAAACGCCAAGCCCCGCGATCACGCTCGTGACACTGAAATCCTCGTCATGGGCAGCTTCGCGCGCCTTGTACCAGGCAAAGATTGCGGCAAAGGCGATGAACCCGCCGACCAGCACCGATACTGCACCGAGTGCGTTGGCAAGTGCGGCCAGAACGCCGCCGAGCAGGCCGGATATGCCAAAGGTGCGAATGCCCGCCGTGCGGCTGCGATCGGGCGCCTCCCGTTCGCGCCAGCCACGTTCCAGTCCAACGAGCAAGCCAATTGCCAGGGCCAGTCCGAGCCGGGCGATAAGCGGATCCATTGCCGCTGCGGCTTTCAGGCGGCGACCGTCGACAGACGGTCGCGAACCCACCCGACGATCTGGCCTGCCGTCATTGCGCCTGATCTGCGCGCGATTTCACGCCCGCCATGGAAGAGGATCATCGTCGGGATGCCGCGAATGCCGAGCCTTGCCGCAACACCCTGCTCATTGTCTGAGTTGAGCTTGAGCAGGCGAACATGTGGCTCCAGTTCGCGCGCCGCCGCTTCGTAGGCCGGAGCCATCATCTTGCACGGGCCACACCATGGTGCCCAGATGTCGACGACAACGGGAATACTGCTGCGCGCAATCTCGTGGTCGAACGCCTTGGCGTCGACGTCCAGCGGGTGACCTGAAAACAGCCTGTTCCCGCACTTTCCGCATTTGGCCTCGTCGGCATTGCGCGCCGGCGGCAGGCGATTGACCCCGCCGCATTTGCCGCAAACCACCAGATTCTGCTGTGCCATGCCCGTTCACCGATCCGTTGTTGTCCACTATGCGCGCCGGAGACGTCCGTCGCCAAGGGCGCGCAGTGCGTTCAAGATGACCGCCACGTCGATCCCTTCCTGAAGCAATGCACCTGCCACCGGTGCGATCTGCCCCATGGCCGCCGCAGCCATTGCCACACCCGAGAGCGCCAGCCCGACAACGATGCTCTGCAGGGCGATCGCACGCGTCCGTCGGGCGATCCGCACCGCCTCGGCGACAGGCCCCAGCCGGTCGGTGAGAACGATGACATCGGCCGCTTCGGACGAGGCTGTCGCCCCGCGCGCGCCCATGGCGACGCCGACCGTCGCCGCGGCAAGGGCGGGCGCATCGTTGATGCCATCGCCAACCATCATTGTCGGCGCTCTTGCTTTCTCGGCCTCGACGATCGCGACCTTGTCCGCGGGAATGGCATCGGCGACGACGGCGTCCAGATCCAGCATGGAAGAGATACGCTTTGCGGCGGCACCGTCATCACCCGTCAGCAAGACCATGCGCGTGATGCCGGCCGAGCGCAGGTTGACGAGCGTGTCGTGTGCATCGGCACGCATCGCATCGCCGAAAGTAAACACGCCGGCAAGTCGTCCGCCAAGTGCGACAAAAATCCTGAGCACCGGCTCGTCCCGGTATTTTTCTTCGCCGCTTTTCGCCCAGCCGGGCAGCGGCTTGTCGGCGAGCACGAGAGCCCGCGATCCCGCCGCGATCGCCATGTTTTCGACCCGACCCTTCAGGCCCGCGCCGCGATGCTCGCGGACATCACGCGGAGGCGAAAGCATCAGCTGTCTGCCGCGCGCCGTCCGGATGATCGAGTCGGCGAGCACATGGTGCGAGGCCTGCTCCAGGGATGCCAACAGGCGCAGCAGATGGTTCGCGTCGCGGCCGGGCGCGGCTTCGATTTCGATGAGCTCGGCGCCGCCGATGGTCAAGGTCCCCGTCTTGTCGAAGATCGCTGTTCGGGCTTGCGCGAGGGCCTCCAGGGCCGTGCTGCCTTTCATCAGGATGCCAGCCCGTGCGGCTCGCGAGACGCCGCCGATGAACGCAACAGGAGCAGCGAGGATGAGCGGGCAGGGCGTTGCGACGACCAGCACCGCAAGCGCCCTGATCGGGTCGCCGGAAATATACCAGGCGGCGCCGGAAACCAGCAGAGTGGCTGGCAACAGGAACAGGGCAAAGCGGTCCGCCATGCGAATGAACGGAGATTTCGCGGTCTGTGCTGCGGCGACCATGCGCACGATCGCTGCATAAGTGCTTTCCTCGGCGAGGGCCGAAGCCCGCATGCTGAAGGTCTCGCCCGCATTGACAGTACCGCTACGCAGCATGTCGCCCGCGGTCCGTCGTTCCGGCAGCGGCTCTCCGGTCACCGCGGACTCATCGATCGAGGCTGAAGCATCGAGCAGGATACCGTCGACCGGAAGCAGTTCGCCGGCGCGTACCAGAAGGGTGTCGCCGACAACGACCTTTTCGACGGAAATCCTTTCCGTTCCGTGTGTCGATTCGCGGTGTGCGACACGCGGTGACCGGTCGGTGAGTGCCTTGAGGTTCCGCTCGGCACGGCCGCGGGCAAAATCCTCGAGCACGGTGCCGCCGGCATACATGATGGCGACCACTATCGCGGCCAGCGGTTGTCCAAGCAGCAGCGCGGCGGACATGGACACCAACGCAATTGCATCGACACCAAAGCGGCCGATCCAGAAATCACGCAGAATGGAGATGGCGAGAGCCGCCACCACGGGCAAGGTGGCCACCGTCCAGATCGTGCCGGCATCAAAGGGCCCGAGCCCGCTTCGCCAGGCTCCGATGCCGCCAGCGAAACCCAGGATCGCGATGACCAGCAATGCGCGCCGCAGAGTGGACTCGTTCATGCGATGCCTTCCGATTTGATCGATGCCCACCAATTCTCGCTGGCACTGACGGGCGTGTCGAACTCAAGCAAACAGCTAGTCCCGACAGGCTGGTGAAGACTTTGATCCAACGCAACGAACGGGCAAGATCGACAGGCGATTATCGCTACGAACAGGAGGCATAGGGGTGACGATCCGAAATCTCGAATATGCGTTCGCTCCGAAGTCGGTCGCCATCTTCGGTGCATCAGGGCGTGACGGCTCGGTCGGCCGTGTCGTGTTCGACAACATCGTCAACGGCGGCTTTGAAGGCGAGATCTGGCCGGTCAACCCGAAATATTCCGAAATTGGAAATCGGCCGTGCTACGCCAAGACTGCCGTTCTGCCTGATATTCCAGACCTCGGTGTCATCGTCACGCCGCCGGACACGGTTCCCGGCATCGTGCGCGAGCTCGGTGACAGGGGGACGCGGGCCGCGGTCGTGATCACCGCCGGGCTTACCCGCGAGAACGGCCTGCGTCAGGCCATGCTCGACGCTGCCAAGCCCACACTGTTCCGCATCATCGGGCCGAATACGGTCGGACTGATGATCCCGCCCGTCAAACTCAACGCCGGATTTGCGCATATGGCCGCCAAGCCTGGCAACATCGCACTGCTGTCGCAATCAGGCGCCATTGCCACGTCGCTGATCGACTGGGCAGGCGATAACAATGTCGGCTTCTCCCAGATCGTCTCGCTCGGCGACATGGCCGATGTCGATGTGGGGGACTGCCTCGACATGCTGGCGGGCGACATGCACACCCACGCCATCGTGATGTATCTCGAAACCATTCCCAATCCGCGCAAGTTCATGTCGGCGGCGCGCGCCGCCGCGCGCCTCAAGCCGGTGATCGTTATCAAATCGGGCCGGCACGAGCAGGCGGCCAAGGCCGCCGCCACCCATACCGGCGCGCTGTCCGGGGCGGATCGTGTGGTCGATGCCGCATTGCTGCGCGCAGGCATCCTGCGCGTCAAAGGCCTGGCCGAGTTGTTCGATGCGGTTGAAACGACCGCCCGCTTCGCTCCGCTGGAGCGAGCCCGCGTCGGCATCGTCACCAATGGCGGTGGCGCCGGCGTGCTTGCCGTCGACCAACTTGTCGACTGCAACGGGGAACTGGCCGTACTCGCACCGGGAACGATTGCCCGCCTGGATGCCGTCCTGCCGGCCACATGGTCGCATGCCAATCCGGTCGACATCATCGGCGACGCTCCGCCTGAGCGTTACCGGGCCGCGGTCGAGGCCATCGCGGCCGATGCCGGGACCGACGTTGTCCTGGTCATGAACTGCCCAACCGGGCTCGGCTCGCCGCTCGCTGCGGCAAGCGCGGTGGCAACGCTCGCGCAGGACGGCAAGATCGGCGGCAAACCGGTCCTGACCTGCTGGCTTGGCGAACACACGGCGCGCGAAGGGCGACGTGTTCT
Organism: Mesorhizobium sp. WSM4310; assembly: GCF_007003935.1. NCBI lineage: Bacteria > Pseudomonadati > Pseudomonadota > Alphaproteobacteria > Hyphomicrobiales > Phyllobacteriaceae > Mesorhizobium > Mesorhizobium sp. WSM4310. Next base: position 56,939 of record NZ_VFTA01000012.1, on the reverse strand, counting down.
TCAGGACGCCGGGATTGCCAGCCTCGAGACACCCGCTGATGCCGCGACGGCCGTATCCTACCTCGCCGACTGGTCGCGAGCGCAGCGGGCCCTGCTGCGTACGCCGTCGAGCCACGGCGAGGCCGCCACGAGCGGTCGAGAAGCGGTGCTTGCCCTATTCAGGCGGGTCGCCAGGGAAGGCCGGTGCATGCTGACCGAACCCGAGGCCAAGGCGGCGATTTCCGCCTACGGCATCCCGGTGCCCGAAACGATCATCGCCAGATCCCCTGCCGAAGCGGGGAAAGCGGCGAGCCGGCTTCTCAAGACATCCGAGCAGGTCGTCGTCAAGCTGCTGTCAAAGGCGATCTCGCACAAATCGGACATTGGCGGGGTGGTGCTCGGCATAGCATCCGCGGCGGCAGCCGAGGAGGCCGCCCGCTCGGTGAAGGCCCGGTTGCGCAAGCACGACCCCCAGGCCGATATCGAGGGTTATGCCGTACAGCCGATGGTGGTGCGAAAGCAGGCTCAGGAACTGATCCTTGGTGTCAGCCGCGATCCAATTTTCGGCCCGGTTCTGCTGTTCGGGGCGGGTGGCGTCGCCGTTGAAGTGACCGACGATACCGCAATCGCGTTGCCGCCGCTCGACGACGTTCTTGCCGGTGACCTGATCGGGCAAACGCGGATCGGCCGGCTGCTCGCCGGATTCCGCGATCGCAAACCCGCGGATCGGCAGGCGATCGTCGCGGTGCTCAACGGGCTGTCGCAGATGGTCGTCGACTTTCCGTGCCTCGTATCAATGGACATCAATCCGTTGCTCGCCGACACCGACGGTGTGATCGCATTGGATGCACGCATCGAGATCGAACCGGAGCGCGTGGAAGAAGCCGGGCCAAATCCCGCACTGTGCATCCGGCCTTACCCGTCAGGTTGGGAGAAGGAAATTTCGGCAGGAGGCGCTCGCTATCGTATCCGGCCGATCAGGCCGGCGGACATTGCGCTCTATCCCGAATTCCTCGGCAGGATTTCGCCCGACGATCTGCGCCTGCGGTTTCTGTCGCCGCGCAAAGGCTTCTCCGACCAGATGTTGAAGCGGCTCACCCAGCTCGACTACGACCGCAACATGGCTTTCGTCGCATTGGACACGAGCACTGGCGCGCTGGCAGGCATCAGCCGCTTGTCCTGCGATCCCGACCACGTCAGCGCCGAATACGCGTTGCTGGTGCGGACGGACTTGCAGGGTCATGGTCTGGGTTGGGAGTTGCTCAGCCAGATCATCGATTATGCAAAGGCCGACGGGATCCGCTGCATCGAAGGTATCGTGCTCAGTGAGAACAGCAAGATGCTGGCAATGTGCCGTGAATTCGGCTTCTCCATCATGCGCCTTCCGAACGAGCCGGGGCTTGTCGAGGCCAAGCTCGAACTCGGTTGAGGTCGATCATCCGCAACAGTCAGGAGGCCGTGCGCAAGGTCTCGGAAGCATCGCGCTGCCAACATCTCCTCAGTTCCGCGGCGATGTCGACGGGCTTTCGATCGGAATCGGTCCTGCGCCAGCTGGCCTTGCCGGCTTTTCGCTGCAATTGACGCGAGAGGATATCCACCGTTGCATCCGAGGGACCGCCCTTGCGTTCGCTGACCCGTTGCCAAAGGACGAGTGGATCCGCCTCCAGCCAGAAACCGAAGAATGGAATACCCCGGTCTCGCGCCGCCTTCTCGATCCGCTCACGATCGGCCGGTCTGTCGAAGACCGCATCAGCTACAACCGAGCCGCCCTCGGAGAGAATCAGGCCGGCGCGCCATGCCATTTCGTTGTAGACGCGGTCGGACACATCCGGTCGGTAGGCCTTGTCCGGCAGCCTGGTCTCGGCGGGGACGCCGTGCATCGCTTTGCGGATGCGGTCGCTTTCGACTATGCGCGCTCCGGGCGGCGCACCGACGAGGGCGGCGAGCGCCTCGGCAATAGTCGTCTTGCCTGAACCACTGAGGCCGCCGATGGCAACGAGCCTCGGCGGCGTTTGCTGCAGAAATGTTCGGGCCAGTTCGAAATAGGATCGGGCCTCGGCAGTCAATTTGCCGGAATCGGCGCTGCCTTCCTCGACCTGGGTGGCTGTGACATGCGCGCGCACCGCTGCGCGCACCGCCATGAAGAAAGGCAGCAGGACAAAGCCATCCTCGTCATCGGCCTCGTCGAGGTAGCGGTTCATCACGAGATTGGCGAGCTCTGGGAAACCGCGATGCCAAAGGTCCATCAGCAAGAAGGCAAGGTCGTACAAGACATCGATGCTGGCGATCTGGTCATTGAATTCGATGCAATCGAAGAGGCGAGGCTCGCCATCGAAAAGGCAGATGTTGCGCAGGTGCAGATCGCCATGACACTGGCGGATTTTGCCCGCAGCCTCCCGGCGATCCAGCAATCCGGAATGGCGCGCGAGTGCGGTGCGGAAAGCCGCGGCAAACGTCTCGATCTCCCGCTTTGTAAAAACATGGCTGGTGCCAAAGCCGGCCTCGTTGATGTCGAGCACGCCCATCAAATTGAACGAGCCGGTGCCGTTGTGGATCTTCGGCGCGGCACGATGATATCCCACGACCATGCGTGCGACGGCCGTCATCAACGCTGGCGTCAGTTCTCCTGCGGTCGCCATCCGATCAAGGAGCCTCGACTGATCAAACCGGACCATCTCGATCACCGCATCGACCATTTGGCCGGCACCATCGAAAACGAGTTTGCCGTCGACTTCGCGGGTAATGCGCCGCACGCCCAGATAAAGGCCGGGTGCGGTCTTGGCGTTGAGTTCCACCTCTTTCTCGCAAGCGGCCAGCCTTAGTGCTGGCGTCGAGAAATCGACATAGGGCAGCTTGACCGCCCGTTTGATCTTAAAGGCACGTCCACCAATCAAGAAAATTCGCGATATATGGGTCTCGATCGCTTCGACCGGTCCCGTCATGCCATAGGAGGCGGGATCAAGCAGGAACGCGATAGCGGATTGCTGCTCGTCAACGACCATGTCCGGCCTCTTCCATGCAGGCATCGTGCTGAGACTGTTTGGGCCTTGTGCTTTCATTGCTGCAACGTCTCGACATAACCGGCCAGATCATGGATCCGTTCCCTGGTGACGATTTCCCCGGCATTCGGGCCATATTTCTTCACGTCACCGGGAAGGAATTGCCGGCCCCAGACCGGCATGTCGCGATCGCCATGCGCCGGCACCATGCCGCGACCGTCGATGACGGCAAAAACGCGCCAATAAGGGAATTCGCCGCCATTGCGCCTGGAGAGGCGCGTCAGGTCGCTCGGCCGCTTCAACAACTCGTCGCCCAACGGGCCGTCGCCCTTGCCGTCTGGGCCATGGCAGACGGCGCATGAGTTCATGTATTCCGCCTTGCCGTTGCCGAGTTCCTGGGCGCCAGCCGCGTTGAGGGCCAATCCCGCCAGAATCGCCGCGATCAGGAATTTCATCTGCGTTTCCCCGATTGATCGACCGAAACTACAGCGTTGGCTTCCCCGCACGTTGATACGGATCAAATGCCGCCACTCCGGTGTTTGACTCAGCGCAATGATATCACCGGGCGCCGCCGCTAATGACTGACATCACGACTGAACCTTCACTCGAAATCAGGAGTCGCCGGCGTGACTTTCAGGACACTGCTTACAGTTACCGGGCCGAACCAGGGCAGGGGCGATCTGAAGCTCGCCGCTGACCTGTGCGAACAGATCGATGCGCACCTTTCCGTGCTCGTCCTCGAGATTGCCGCACCGCCCTCGGGTGGTGAGTATGCTGCTGTCGTCTCGCCAGCCTGGCTGGAGGAGCGGCAGGCCGAGCTGAAGAGGCTTGAGAAACGAATTTCGGATGTCGCCGCCTTTCTTTCCCGAAGTGCGGTATCGGCTGATCTGAGTGACGACTATCCCGACATTGGATGGGCCGACGACGTGATCGGGAGGCGTGCTCGCTACGCCGATCTGACCATTCTGGGGCCGGATCTGCTGGCCGGCCACACTTTGAAGGATAAGGTCATCGAGGGCGTCTTGTTCTCATCGGGAAAGCCCATGCTCGTGGTTCCCGAGGGCTCGCGGCCAACGCTGACACCGAAACGCATCCTGGTCGCATGGGACGCTCGCCTTGAGTCATCGCGCGCTGTTCGCGAGTCGCTGGATCTGCTGAAAGGCGCCGATGACGTGCGCCTCGTGATGGTCGATCCGTTGGAGGGCGAATTCCATCACGGGGCCGAACCGGGGGCCGATGCCGCGACCTATCTTGCCCGGCACGGCGTGAAGGTTACGGTTGACCGGCTGCCGAGCTCGAACCATTCGGTTGCCGAAGTGCTTCGCCAGCATGCCGGCGACGTTGCGGCCGAGTTGATGGTCATGGGTGCCTACGGTCATTCCCGGTTGCGCGAGCGCGTTTTCGGCGGCGTCACCAAGTCGATGCTTGAGGGGCAATCGCTGCCGGTCTTGATGGCGCGGTAGCGGTTCGCACGAGGAAAAAGCGGGCCGGTGCGGTTTGCGCCGGCCCGCTCCCATTCTTGAAGGGTCGCGTATTTACTCGCTCGCCTCTCGCCCGGAGACCTGCTCGATCAGAATCCGGAAGAAAACATGCGGTGCATTGTCGGCAGCGGGAGGCGCGACCGGCTTGAGTGAGCCGGGTTCCCACCAGTCGGTGTGCTTGCTCAACACAGACCAGGCATGATCCCGCTGAAGCTTGTACCCGATACGATCCGGCAGCTCTTCATATCGGCCATCGACAATGACGCTTCTCCATCCTCGGCCCTGCCCGTGTTCGTCGACCTGGACCGACACCAGCGGATTGGCCCGCATCCATTCGATTTTTTTGCCTGGCATGGAAAAAGCATAAAGATGAGCATCCGAATGGGCATAGTAGAGGGGCACGACGTAGGGCTGCCCGTCCTTCGCGCATGCCAGGCGGCCAACACGATTGGCCGTCAGGATTTTCGTGCATTCCAAGGCAGAAAGCGTGCGGACCAGCATCAATGTGATCTCCTGTTCTTCTCTGCCGCCGACCCGTCGCCCACCATATGGCGCTTGCGGGTCTTGTACAGCCGGCCAGCCTCATCCAGCGCGGCTGTCACTTCACTGTCGGAAAGCTGCGGGAACCGCAGGTAGTGATAACCCAATGCACGGAACCGCCCTGGCTGGCTAAGACATACCACGCGATCGGCCTCCGTCGCCAAATCGGCCAATGTATCCGGAGGAGACACCGGAACCGCCACGATGATCTCCCTGGGCGCCCGGTGCCTGAGCGCGCGTATGGCGACTTTCATGGTCGTTCCGGTTGCTGCCCCGTCGTCGACGAGGATCACCGTTTTACCTCCTACTGACAACGACCTGCGATTACCCTTGTAGGCGAGGCGCCGACGTTCGAGTTCCGGGCGTTCGAGAGCGACCAGCGAGGCAAGTTCGGCATCGTCGAGCGCATAAGCCTCGACGATCTCCCGGTTGAGCACGACGTCGGGTGGATTGCCATCCACGACAGCGGCTACCGCCAGTTCCGCGTTGCCCGGGGCACCGACTTTGCGGACGACGAGTACGTCGAGAGGCGCGCCCAGGGCTTTGGCGACTTCGGCGGCGACAGGAACCCCACCGCGAGGCAGCGCGAGAACGACCGGCTGGCAAAGATCGAGCCCGGCCAATTCGATGCCGAGTCTCTCTCCTGCCTGCTTACGGTCGCGAAACATTGTTCAATCCGCCGGCCAGAGTTCGCGAAGGGACTTCTTCATCGAGTTTCTCACCTGAGTGATCTCACCATGCGATATATGGCGATCGAGCAGCTTGAACACCGCCCTGATGGCGACGTCGAAATCGACGTCGTCATCGTAGCCGAAGCTGTTTCTGACGGTGAGGACAAAATCACGCTTCTTGCGCTCATGCCCAGGCGCCGATGGGGCCCAGCCCTCGAAGTATATGCCGCGAATCAAAACGGGCAGTTGCGCCGAGAAATCGGCCGTTTCCGCCGGCGGCAACCAATCTCGCATCGCGTGCAGAACGGACCTTAGAAGCCGGCACGCACTTGGCTCGCTCCAGCGGAGATCAGCGGCGAGCTCTTTTACCCACTGCTGTGCCTGCTGCGCAGCGTGGGTGAAGCCGGAAAAAGAGGTGTGGGACATGTGGCTCATGGTTCTACTCCCTAAAATTCAGAGGAAGCCGAAATGGATGAAGACGACTGAGCACATGGCCGCTTCAGCCTCCGGCCTTCGCCATGATCAGCGGAACGATCCGATCGCTCTTCGCAACAATGGGCCGTCCTGCCGAGCCGTAGGGAATGCCGAGCGCATCCCAGGTCTCGACCAGCGCGTCCTGCAGCTCGGCGATCAGCGCATCGGAATGGAACGGTGTCGGCGTGATGCGCAGACGTTCGGTGCCGCGCGGCACGGTCGGGTAGTTGATCGGCTGGATGTAGATGCCGTGCACGCCGAGCAGGCGGTCGCTGGCCATCTTGCAGAGTTCGGGATCGCCGACCAGCACCGGCACGATATGGGTTGGCGAGTCCATCACCGGCAGGCCGGCGGCCGACAGGATCTGCTTGGTCCGCGCGGCCTGCCGCTGCTGGGCGTCGCGCTCGGCCTGCGAGTGCTTGAGATGGCGGATCGAGATGGTGGCCGCGGCCGCGATCGCCGGCGGCAGCGCCGTGGTGAAGATGAAGCCCGGCGCATAGGAGCGCACCGCGTCGATGACCGCGCTGGTGCCGGTGATGTAGCCGCCCAGCGTGCCGAATGCCTTGGCCAGCGTGCCTTCGATGATGTCGATGCGGTCGGCCAGGCCCTCGCGCTCGGTGATGCCGCCGCCGCGCGGTCCGTACATGCCGACCGCATGCACCTCGTCGATATAGGTCATGGCGTTGTAGCGCTCGGCGAGCTCGACGATCTCCCGGATCGGCGCGATGTCGCCGTCCATCGAATAGACGCTTTCGAAGACGATCAGCTTGGCGCGTTCGCGCCCCGCCGCCTGCAGCAGGCTTTCCAGATGCGCGACGTCATTGTGCCGGAAGATCTTCTTCTCGGCGCCGGAGCGCCTAACACCTTCGATCATCGAGGCGTGGTTCAGCTCGTCCGAGATGATCAGGCAGTTGGGCAACAGCCGGGCGATGGTCGAGATCGAGGCTTCGTTGGAGACGAAGCCGGAGGTGAAGACCAGGGCCGCGTCCTTGCCGTGCAGGTCGGCAAGCTCATGCTCGAGCTCGACCAGCGGGTTGGAGGTGCCGGAAATGTTGCGGGTGCCGCCGGCGCCCGAGCCCATCTTGCCGGCCGCGTCCTGGAACGCGGCGATGACGTCGGGGTGCTGGCCCATGCCGAGATAATCGTTGGAGCACCAGACGGTGATTTCCTCGGCGCGGCCATTGGAGCGCCAGATGGCACGCGGAAACTTGCCCGCGATGCGCTCGAGGTCGGCGAAGACACGATAGCGCCGCTCCGCGTGGAGCTGGTCGATCGCTTCTTCGAAGAACCGCTGGTAGTTCATGTCCGAACTCCTTTTCTGTGGAACGATCGCAGGTGTCGCCGCACCGGTTCCTCGCTCATTTGGCGGGGCTAGACGTAACCCCTTGCGGGAAGGGGCGACCTTGATTCAGGTCAACTTCAGGGGCGAAGGTGTTTTTGCTCAGTTCGATATGAATCGATGCAGCGATCCGCTGCGCAGCACAGAATGCGTCACGCCGCCAAAGGCCATTTCACGGACACGGCTGGGCCGTAACCGCCCGCAATGATCAGATCAGCCGTAAATCTCTCGACCAATCTGAAGGGCTGCCTACCCGGCAAAGGTCAAAGGGCTTGATCCTGATCAACGACCCCGAGGCGAATGGCATTAGCGTTGCGGCATCTCGCAACGGAGCAGCCGATCATGCACAGCTATCCAGGACCGCCGCGATCCGGCACGCAGCTGCTGCCAATGGCGGAAAATGGCCAGAAGGCGGTTCTTGCCGCCGTGTCACTCCAGGCGCACGCCTTCAAGGCGATGATGCGTTATCAGATCGAAACGCTTGCCTTTCTGAGGCATCGTTGCGAGCGGGATATCAAGCTGGCGGACGATCTCATCGGTGGTCCTGAATTCAATGATGCCTTCGAGGTCGTCTCCACCTTCCTGCAGAATGCGGCCTCGGACTATGTCACCGAAGCCGGCAAGGTTGCGACACTGACGTCCAAGCTTGCATCGGAATCGGCCGGGCTGGTGCGCAAGGAAGCCAGAAACGCGATTGAAGGCATAGCGGCGAGGACAGTCGCTTGAGGGGAAATGCGGAGGCTGGCAGCCATGAACACCCGTATGGACAATAGCAGCCGCAGATATTGCGCGTGGATTTCCGTGTTGGTGGCGGTTTGGCTTGGCTGCGCACCGCCAGCCTTGGCAAATAGCACGGTCGAACGCGGCAAGGCATTGGTTGAGTTCAATTGCGCCGGATGCCACGCGGTTGGCAGAACCGACAAGAGCAGCCATCCGGATGCGCCCGCCTTTCGCACCTTGTCGAAGCGCTATCCGATCGCGGATCTCGAGGAAGCTCTCGCGGAAGGCATCTCGACGGGACATCCGGACATGCCTGAGTGGGTTGCGAGCCCTGACCAGATCGAGGCGATCATCGCCTATATCAGCAGCCTGCAGCAACCGTGATCGAGACACCAGCAGAGTAGGCACAGCCGGGGTGGATCCGATCAGGAGCGGCAAGAACGACCTCATTCCGACGGCGATCGGGGCGATTCCAGAAAATGATGCAGATCAAAGCGCGGCCCATCGTTTGCGGACATCTTGATACGATGTGGAAGCCAATCCTAAACGCTCCGTTTGGTCGCGATCTCGAACTTGCCGTCCTTGACGAGGACGGCGCGCACGCGCTTGTATTTCCCTGCCAAAGGGTGGGGGAGGGTTGGAAGAACGTGACCACCGGCGCGCGTGTCGATATCCGACCGACCCATTGGCGCGATTGGATGATGGAGAAAACGCTCAACGAGGACGATGGACTTCAGCCTGGCCGATAAGTCTAGGATTTGGACTCCACGATAAGTGCCATGCGCACGAGGTGTGACAGGCTGCCTGCCGCCATCTTGCTCATGACATTGGCCCGGTGGATTTCGACGGTGCGCGGGCTGATGCCCAGATCATATGCGATCGTCTTGTTCGGCAGGCCGGACACCAGCCCATCCAGCACCTGGCGCTCGCGCTCCGACAAGGTGGACAGGCGATCGCGGATATCCGCCGACCGGGGATGCGCCGCATGCGCCTGGTTGCGGTTGGCCAATGCGGAACGGATCGCCTCGATCAGCATCTCGTCATCGAACGGCTTCTCGATGAAGTCGGCGGCTCCCTCCTTCATCGCCTGGACGGCGAGCGCCACATCGGCATGGCCTGTCATGACAATAACCGGAATCGTATGGCCGCCGGCTCTGAGCTGCCGCAGGAACTCGATACCGTCTATACCCGGCATGCGTACGTCGGTGACGATGCAGCCCTCGAGCCTGCCCGTTGCCGTTGACAGAAAAGCGGTGGCCGATTCGTACAGGCGCACCGCAAAATCCGCTGTCGCCAGAAGAAAACCGAGCGACTTGCGAACATCCACATCGTCGTCGACCACGTGCACCAGATCACTATCGGCCATTTGAGACCTCTTCCTTCTCCACGATGCGCAAGGTGAACCGGAAAGCCGTCCCGCCGGTCGGCATTGCCTCGGCCCATATGTGACCGCCATGCGATTCAACGATGGTGCGGCAAATCGAAAGCCCGACGCCCATGCCGTGCTTCTTGGTGGTCACAAAGGGCTGGAAGAGTTGCGCCGAGACCTCCGGGGCAAGGCCTGGGCCAGTATCGATCACGCTCACTTCGGCCATTCCATCATCGCGGGCGACAGTTGTGACCGTCAATTCGCGGCGCGGCGAGCCTTGCATTGCCTCTACGGCATTGCGCATCAGGTTGAGCAGAACCTGCTGGATCTGGATGCGATCGGTCAACACCAGTTCGGCGGCACGGTCGAGCTTGTAGCTGACGAGGACGTTTATCTCCCGTGCTCCGACCAGTGCCAGGGACGAAGCTTCCTCGATCAGCGTCGGCAGTCGTTCGACCTGGCGCTCGCTTTCGCCTCTTGCAACGAAATCCCTCAGATGCCTGATGACGTTTCCCGCCCTCAGGGCCTGCTCGGCGGCTTTATCCACGGCATCCCGCAGCATTGGCGCATTTTCTTCCTTGCTGTTCTCGAGAAGTCGCCGGCTGCCTTTCAAATAGTTCGTGATCGCCGTAAGCGGCTGGTTGATCTCATGGGCCAAGGTCGAAGCCATTTCGCCGAGAGCGGTAAACCGCGCCATATGGAGAAGCTCCTGCTGCTGCTCCTGGATTCTCGCTTCCGCCCGGTGGCGTTCGGTCAGGTCGCGGCAGAAGCCCGTGAAGAAGCGTCCGGTTCCCGGGTGCATCTCGCCGACGGAAAGCTCCATCGGGAAAGTCGTGCCGTCCTTGCGTGCCCCGGTAACGGTGCGGCCGAGCCCGATGATCCGACGCTCTCCTGTCGTCAAATAGCGAAGCAGATAGGCATCATGCTCGTCGCGATAGGGCGAGGGCATCAGCAGATTGACGTTTTGCCCGATGACCTCGCTTGACTGGTAGCCGAACAGCGTTTCGGCAGCGGTGCTGAAGGACTGGATCCGCCCCTGTTCGTCGATGACGACCATGGCGTCGGGCACAGTGGCCAGGATCGAACGCAAATGATCCTCACGCAACCGAAGGGCGGCGTTGGCAAAGGAGAGTTCGCTGACATCCGTGCCTTCAATGAAGATCGCGGTGATCCGCCCGTCATCGCCCTTGATCGGCTGATAGACGAAATCAAGGATGCGCTCTTCGATCGGCCCGTCTTCATGGTTGCGGAGGCCGACCTTCACACCTTGTCCCCTGTAGGGCACGCCGGTCTTGTGCACCTGATCCAGATGTTCGAAAAATTCGTGTCCCTCAAGTTCCGGAAAGGCATCGCGGATGGACTTTCCAATGACTTGCCGGTCTCCGATAAGCCTTTGGTAGGCCGCATTGGTCAGTTCGAAGACATGGTCTGGTCCTTGCAGCAGCGCCATGAAGCCCGGTGCCTGCTCGAACATCTGCGACAAGACGGATTTCAGCATCGGCCCGTCGGCCGACAAAATAAGCGCTTCGTCTTGGCTCACCTGCTGACGCCCCTGGATTCGAAAGACTTGCCGAAGGCGTAGTTATCACTTCTCGCCACACACGCAAAACGGATCGGGGCTTCCGCGTGGAATGCCAGCGTCGGGCCATTTGATGCGCATCAAGGTGCCGGGCGCCCGCGAATGCAATTCATCGCGCATTCCTGCGTTTCAGAAAAGAGGCCGGCAATGTGCTACAAGTCGATCATCGTAAACCTTGCGGTGGATGCACCTCCCGCACCGATCGTAAACGTTGGGGTCGAACTGGCGGAACGGTTTGGAGCCCGTCTCATCGGTCTGGCGGCAGCGGATGTTCCGCCCCTGGTCGCGACTGGCCAGGGCATGGTCTACGAAGGCGAGATCATGCAGATCCAACGGACGGAAATCGAAAAGCGGCTTGCAGAACTGCGAGCCGAGTTCGAAAGGCTGGTTCCGGCTTCGATCTTCAGCGAATGGGGGCAAGCTGTTTGCAGTCCGACCCGGTTCCTCTGTGTTTCCGCCAGAGCGGCCGACCTCGTCGTTACCGGCCAGGCAGGAGACAATGTGTTTCGCGCCGTGGATGTCGGCAGCCTGACACTGGGCACCGGGCGTCCGGTCCTGGTCGCCGCAACCAACGTCGAGCACGTCCTTGCAAAAACCGTTCTTGTCGCGTGGAAGGACACCAGGGAGGCGCGGCGGGCGATGGCTGATGCGTTGCCTTTCCTGGCCAAAGCCAGCGAAGTCGTGATTGCCACGATTGACACCGACCGCGACGAAAGCATTCGCGACAGCCTCGCCGATGTCGCGGTCTTTCTCGAGCACCATGGCATCAAGGCGCGAACCGAGCTGATCGCCGGTGAGGCTGATGGCGACCGGTTGCTGACATTCGCACGCTCGATCCATACGGACCTCATCGTCTCGGGCGCCTATGGCCATAGTCGCTTGCGGGAATGGGCGTTCGGCGGTGTTACCCGCACGCTGATCGAAGAGAGCGGCATCAACCGCTTCATGTCGTATTGATGATAGGCGAGGCTGACCAGCAATCCGTCTCACCAGAGGACGGTGCCTATTGGTCGATCGAGACCAATGACCTCCTGCTACGCCTTGAGACCTCAGTCTCGGGGCTTGCTTCGTCCGAGGCGGCATCGAGGCTCGCAAAATTCGGCCGAAACACACCCGCGTCGACGTCAAGCGCGTCGGCCTTGGCAGTGTTTGCCCGCCAGTTCCGCAGCCCGCTGGTCCTAATCCTCATTTTCGCGGCCTGCGTATCGGCCTTCGTCGGGGATGGCCAGGAGGCTGCGATCATCGGCGCGATCGTGCTGGCAAGCTGCGTCCTGAGCTTCACCCAAGAGTACGGTGCGTCGCGGGCGACCGAAGCACTGAAACAGCGTATTTCGCGCAAGGCTATTGTGTTGCGCGACGGCGCCGAGTGCTCGGTCGCCGCCGACGACATCGTGCCGGGCGACGTGATCCGGCTTTCGGCCGGAAACCTCATCCCTGTCGACGGTATCATTCTGGAAGCGCGCGATTTCAATGTCAGCGAGGCCGTGCTGACCGGCGAGACCTTTCCCGCCGTGAAGACACCGGGACGCTCGGCGCCGGATGCCGCGCTCACGCTGCGCACCAACGCGGTCTTTACGGGAACATCCGTCCGTAGCGGCACCGCAACCGTGCTTGCAGCAGCAACCGGCCCCCGCACGGAATTTGCGTCGATCGCCGCGGCCCTGGAGCGACAAATCCCCGAAACAGGGTTTGCCCGGGGCATCAGGCTGTTCGGCTATCTGATGACTGAGATCATGCTGGCGATTGTCATCCTGGTGTTCTTCGCCAACCTGATGCTGCATCGGCCGCTCATTGAATCGCTGCTGTTTTCGCTGGCACTGGCGGTTGGTCTTACGCCCGAACTTCTCCCGGCCATCATCAGCGTGACACTGGCTCGAGGGGCTCGCGCGATGGCAGTCAATGGCGTCATCGTGCGCCGTCTCGATGCCATCGAGAACCTGGGCAGCATGGATTTGTTGTGCACCGACAAAACGGGGACGCTGACTGAAGGCGTTATCCACCTGGATGGATGGCTCGATGTCGACGGCAATCCATCAACCGATATCCTGCTCTGGGGACGTCTCAACGCGACCCTGCAGACCGGACTGAAGAATCCACTGGACGAAGCAATCGCCGGTGCGCCAGGCGAGGGCGCATCATTGGCGGCCTTCACGAAAGTCGACGAAATCCCCTACGATTTCATTCGCAAGCGACTATCGGTCGTGGTGCGGAACAAGGACGCCCAGGATCTTCTGATTACCAAAGGTGCCGTACAAAATGTCCTCGAAACCTGCAGCTTCGTCCGAACAGCCAAGGGGCTGGAACCTCTCAATGAAATGGACCGGGCGGCAATCGAGGAAAAATTCCGACGCTGGAGCGCGGGCGGCTACCGCGTTCTGGGCTTGGCAATCCGTCGGTTTGAGCGCCAGAAAACGTTCAGCAGGAAAGACGAGATCGATCTCGCCTTCGCGGGCTTCCTGCTTTTCCTCGACCCGCCAAAGAGAGGCGTCAAGGAGACGCTTGCCGAACTCGCCCAGCGCGGCATCGCGGTAAAGGTCATTTCTGGCGACAACCGTTACGTTGCCGCGCATCTCGCCCAGGCGATCGGCTTGCGGGCCGACAGGATCATGACCGGCGAGGAGCTTTCGAAATTGACGAAGAGCGCGCTCTTCGCAGGCGTGCAGCACACCGACGTCTTCGTCGAGATCGACCCCAACCAGAAGGAGCGCATCGTTCAGGCTTTGCGGAGCAGGGGCCGTGTCGTTGGTTACCTGGGCGACGGCATCAATGATGCGCCCGCCCTTCATGAGGCAGACATAGGCATCTCGGTCGACAGCGCCGTCGATGTCGCGCGCGAGGCGGCCGATATCATCCTTCTCAAGCAGGATCTCGGCGTGCTGGTGCGCGGCGTCGACGATGGCCGCAAGACCTTCGCGAACACGATGAAGTACATTTCCATCACCACCAGCGCCAATTTCGGCAACATGATCAGCATGGCTGTCGCCTCGCTGTTCCTGCCTTTCCTGCCGCTTCTGGCCAAGCAGATCCTGCTCAACAATTTCCTTTCCGACGTTCCTTCACTCGCCATTGCAAGTGACAACGTCGATCCCGACCAACTGCACAGACCTCGCCACTGGGATATCCGTTTTGTGCGGCGGTTCATGATCAGCTTTGGCTTGGTCAGTTCGCTGTTCGACTTCGCGACCTTCGCATTCCTTCTGTTCTTCGCGCATGCCACGGAGGCCGCATTCCAGACCGCCTGGTTTGTCGAGTCGTTGCTGACGGAGCTTGCCATCGTGCTCATTGTGCGCACGCACAGGGCTTTCTGGGCGAGCCGTCCAAGCCCGTTGCTTGCCTGGCTTACATTGGCTGTCGGGATTATCGCGATCATGATCCCCTATCTGCCGTTTGCGGCCTGGTTCGGCTTCGTGCCCTTGCCTCTGCCCGTACTTGCCGGACTTGTCGCAATTACCGCGCTCTATCTACTCGCCTCGGAGGCGACCAAGCGCTGGTTTTTCGGACAAGAGAGCCGGGCCCGCAAGAAGTTGCTTGCCGGTCAGCGGTCCTTTCTCGATCGCCTTGTGGCCAAGGTTTAACGCCATGCTCCCTGTTGGGGGCTCAGGGATCGGCAACGATGCCGCCTGTTGATCGAGATCAACGCCGCCTGCCGCCAACATGCCAATGATGGCCACTAGGCAGGAGTGATCACCATGACCTTTCTGGATTACCTGATTTCAATTGATGCCAGAACCACCTTGATGGACCGCATGATGCGGAAGCTGGGCGTCGACAGACAATTGAAGGTCGTGGCAGACCATACCGCCGTCACCAACCGGGCGGTGGACCGCTGCCAATCCTGCGGGCACCAGGACGAATGCTCGGTTTGGCTCGACGAACATCAGCAAGCCGATAACCCGCCAGACTATTGCCGCAACAGCGACCTGATCGCTCGGTTGCGGCATGCGGCCGGTCAACGGTAATCATTCGAATACTCAGCCTGGACGATGTCGTGCTGTCCGTGTTTTTAACGAGAGTCAACGCAAGCCACGTGTTGCAGTTGATAGGTTTACGTTCCACCGGGTGTGGCTTTTGCTGGGGCGGCGCTTCTGCGGAGGCAAAACACTGGCAGAAAAAGTTGCGGGCGCGGCGCTTATTGCCTTTGCCCTGTTGCTCCTTCGACCATTGATACCCATGGTCGCGCCCTAGGCGCGACGAAGCCTTGGGCGAGGACTGGCAACACAGAGGGCAATGGTGCCTTGCTGCGGATCAATGTCAGCTCCGCTACGAAACAAGGACGACCGACACGGGATCGGCGCAGAAGAGATTGTCCTTGACTGCATTGACGCCGGCGACGTTTTCGGCGGCGACTATTGCTGCCTGGCGCTCGCGTTCGTCGAAGATGGCGCCGCTCAGTGTCACCACGCCCTTGTCCACCATCACGTTGATCAAATCGTTGCCAGCCCATTTCTGCCTCGCAAGCTCGGTAGCGATGTTCTGCCGAATCTGTTCGTCATCGATGACCGTAGCGCCTCCATCCGGAAGGACGCCGAGCAATGCCCGCAGAAGATCAGAGCGGGTGATGATGCCAACGACTTTCCCAGCTTCTACGACGGGAATGCGTTTGACATGGTGACGCGTCATGAGCTCGACGACTTTCGCGAGTGATGCCGCAGGGGATGCCGTCACGACATCCTGCGACATCACCTCTTCAACCCGTCGACCATTGGCGCGGACATATTCGTCGGCGGCCTTTCCTGGGCTGACGAGAAATTCCAGCCAGCGCGAGCGCTTGCGCTCCGTACCCAGTTCCCCGCGTCGCAGGAAATCGCCCTCGCTGACGATCCCCACCATCCTGCCGTCGTTGCGAATGACGGGGAGGCCGCTGAGCTTTTTGGAGAGCATCAACCCGGCGGCCTCGGCGATCGATGCGGACGGATCTATGCCGACGACTGGCTTGCTCATTATGGCTTCGGCTTGCATGTTCGCTCTCCGGAGTTTCTCCAACGTCCGGCTTCTTTAGCTTTCATATGCACGAAGCGCCTTGATCTGAATCATTTGTCGGTGGAGGCAAATGGTCCAAGGCTGGAGCCGTGAATGACAGGGCGCGAACCGGTCGACCAGCTATCGCGGTCTTGGCGACGTTCACGCCAAGTTCGTAGACAAGCAGTCCACCGTGGTAGGCCGTCGCAGTGACCAGAAATGCACCGCAAATTTCGATCAGAGGAATGGCGATCGTTACAACCCGCGTGTCACGGTTCCGCGTCCAAAGCCAAGGCGCACAACCAGGCCGCCCTTGTGGCATTGCTGCGATCAAAGCCGGCCGGCACGTGGTTCACATCCCAAAGCGTGCTACTTGGTCTTTGGAGATTGTGGACTCGATCTTCGACACGAAGTCCTCCACCAGAAGCGAATTGGCATAGGCCGTGACATGATCGCCGTCGAAGAACAACGGGTGTCCGTTCCTGAATGCCGAACATGTAACTTGTGGGCACAGCGTAGGCAAAGGGTCCCAGACGTGAACATTCGGCACAGCCGCTGATATCTCAGCGTAGCCCTTCAAAATTGGTGATCGAAGATTTACTATCAGCTTTCGATCGATGTCGAATCCGTTGGTACAGGACGGGTTCATTGAATTGAACCAATCACTGCATCGAAATGCCGGGGCCCTGAAGATTGGCTTTGGGCCTTCGAAAACAATCGACAGTCCCGCCTTGGAGAGGGGGGTAAGTTGATCGATAGCGTTCTTGACGGCTTGTTCCCTCTGCTGCTCGCTGCTCTGCGGGCTGCTGTCGGGGCCAGAAGCCCATTGAAGGCTAAGTCGAGTCAGCCGGAGCGAGGGCAGGAACAGCAGGTCGCGAGGCTTGGCAAGCTTGGCTATGTAGGCCGCACCGGCAGCCGTGGCATGAGCGCACGTCGGCTCAGTGTCGTGGCGAAGATCCAAGCTGACAAACGGGCAACCGGCGGTCGACACCACCACTGTTCGGATACCGGTTTCGAGCGTGAAGCGCTTCAGGAGAGGAATGTAGGCTCCCGCGTGAGAGTCGCCCAGCACGAACATGGTCTCGCTACGCCCTTCGGCCGGGCACCCACCTTTGGTGAAGAACAGCGCTTCTTCCACAGTTTCCGTGACGACGGCGCAACCAGGAGACTGGGGAGAGGTGTCTGGTGAGGTCGCATACCATTCGCCTCGATTCCTCATGACCGTGCTCAAGGCGATTTCATATCGATTGTCGCGCATCAGTTTGAAGCTAAAAAATGCAGCAGCGATGACAGCCAGAAAGAGGGCGACAACGGCTATGTCGGGGGCGGTTCTCAGAAGCCGCATTCGACGCGTCGGTGTTTCGATCCAGAAATACGAGCCGAGGCTGAACGCCACGGCGACCAGCAACGCCGCCAATTTTGTGGCGGTGGTTTCGGTGCCCATCGTCCATCTTGCGATCACGAAGACTGGCCAATGCCACAGGTAGAGAGAATAAGAGATCCATCCGACGAACCTGACGGGCTTTATTTCCAACACCGCAAAGTGTGGCGCACGGTCGCTTCCCAGGTAGTAGAGGCATCCGATCAAGACTGTTGTGCAGGCAACCGCAGCGATGTTCTCAAGCCCTTCGGAGCCCTGGCCAAAGTCGAGCGCGAACGTTGCCACGAGTCCTATCAGCGCGGTCGTGGCTGCAAGATTGCAATGCCTTTCGAAGCCCGTCCGTTCCCCTATCCGGCTGACAAGCTGAAAGCACAATATGCCGCATGCCAACTGCCAAAAGCGAGCATGGGGCATATAGAAGGCCTGAAGCGGTTTCGCATCCAGTAGATGAAGCCATATCGCCACCGACGCGACGGCGAGCGCACCGTATACAAGCGCCGAGAATCTCTTCCCGCGCGGTCCCATGACCCAAGGAAAGAACAGCAGCGGGAAGACGACGTAGAATTGTTCCTCAACCCCAAGAGACCACGTGTGGGTGAATGGGTTAAACTCGGTCACGGGTGAAAAATAGTCGGTTCCCTTGGCCAGGAAGATGTTGCTCAGGCCGACGAAGGCCGAAGAAGCGGTTTTGCTGATTGATGTGCTCAGCCATGCGTCCGGAACAAACAGAAAGGTGGCGAGTGCACTGACCAATAAGCACAGCAACAGGGCCGGCATGATTCTTGTGAATCGGCGCGCATAGAATTCCAAGACAAAATGAAAAGCGGACTGGCCGCGGTAGCGCCTCGACACGGTATAGCTGACGACGAAACCAGAAATTACGAAGAAAACATCAACCCCTAAAAAACCATTGGGGAAGCGGTCGCCATACAGATGGTAGAACACTACTGACAGGATCGCGATGGCCCGGAGCCCGTCAAGGAAAGCCAGATAGTCCTTCGACGAGCGTTCCGACGTCGAACCAAAATTATCGGCCATTGGACGAAACACACGTTCTTGTAGGTAAGAAATCCGATCGGATAACGTTCCGGTTAAGGCCAGCCAGACGCCAGTTGAAGCGCGGCAGCCTGAACCTGCGGGCAATTACAGGATGTGCCGATCATGGGAAAGGCCGGACACAGGATTTGTTTCGTTCGAGGGCGTTGTGGGGCCGGTCCGTGGCTTTCGGCTGCAACCGAATGTCGCGAGGGAGGACATTCGCCTCGCTCGCAGGCCTCCGCAGCGCGTTGCGACCGACCGTTCAGCCGTTCCGCGACAAATGCACGTCCAGGACGGCAGCCTTCTTGGCGATCAGGCCTTCCAGATCCGCGTCCGATCGCTTGGTGCCGGTTCGTTCGCGCAGCAACGAGATCACTGCGCTCATTGAAAGCGGAGTAATTTGGGAAAGCGGGGAGTTTTGGGAAATCGGGGCGGTCTGGGTGGCCAGAATGGCATCCACCGCGCCGGCAACATCGGGAGTCTCCCTTGGTGCTCGCATGGTCGGTTCCTTTCTGCTCAGGTCGGCCACGGTGCCATCGGTCGGTGCTCTGACGCCACGATCGAAGACGACCGCAAGGCCGTTCTTGACGGCGACGGCGGCGACCATATCGTCGAGCTTACGGTCGGAGAGGGCTGGGTCCGCGGGTTTCAGGATCTTGCGGATCACCCTGGCGGCCAGATCCGTCGACACGAAGTCATAACTCCGTTTTCTGGCCTCGACATATTGTTCGATGATCATCCTCAGGCGGCGGGCTGCAATGTCCCTGGGTTCCTGCACATCCTTGGGTTCCACCGGAGCCTCCCTGGCCTGCCGTGCGCGCAAATTCGGCGGCCAAAAGGAAATAGGGCGGCTTGATCGGACATCAAACGTCCTTCGATCATTTCGTCGCACCCGCCAATGGGCCGGAACGATCCTGCGGCTGAAGCATTTCGTTCCATGACCAGTGCATTGAGGGAAGGCCGGGCCATGAAGGTCGCTCATGTCGCGCCGCTGTACGAATCCGTTCCGCCAAGGCTCTATGGCGGCACCGAGCGCATCATCTCCTACCTGACCGAAGCCCTCGTCGACCTCGGCCACGACGTGACCCTGTTCGCCAGCGGCGACACGAAGACCTCCGCCAAACTCGTGCCATGCCGCGAGCGGGCGCTTCGTCTCGATCCGCGCCCGCTGAAGTCCGAGATCGCGGCGCATCTGTCGATGCTCGACGAGGTGAGGAAACGCGCCGACGATTTTGACGTAATTCATTTCCACCTCAGCCATTTTCTGCATTTCCCGTTTTTCCGCGACATGCCGCAGCGCACGGTGACGACGCCGCATGGCAGGCTGGATTACGCGGATCTCGCGCAGGCCTATGACCGGTTCCCACGCTTCCCGATGGTTTCCATATCGCGCAGCCAGCGGGCGCGGTTTGCGTCCGCCAACTGGCTTGCCACGATCCATCACGGCCTGCCCGTCGATCTCTACGAACCCGATTTCGAGGCAGGTTCGGATGGCGGCTATCTTGCCTTTCTCGGCAGGATGTCGCGCGACAAGCGGCCGGACCGGGCGATCGACATCGCCCGCCGCACCGGGCTGAAACTCAAGCTAGCGGCTAAGATCGGCGATGGCGACCGCGCCTATTTCGAGGAAGTCGTGCAACAGATGATCGATGGCGACCGGGTCGAATATGTGGGCGAAATCGGCGAGGACCAGAAGAGCAGGTTTCTTGGCAATGCTGCCGCCCTGCTGTTTCCGATCGATTGGCCCGAACCCTTCGGTCTTGCCGTGATCGAAGCCATGGCCTGTGGAACTCCGGTCATGGCCTGGAGTTGCGGCGCCATGCCCGAAATCGTCGACTATGGGGTTACCGGCTTCGTCGTCGAGACCATCGAGGATGCGGTCGCCACGATGCCGGCTCTCCTGCAGCTCGACAGGCGGCGCATAAGGGCGGTGTTCGAAAGGCGGTTTTCAGCCGACAGAATGGCCAGGGACTACGTCGAGGCTTATTCCCGGCTGCGCAACGGCCATGAGCAAAGCAGAGCTTCGTAGGCCTTCACCCGTCCGAAAAACCCAGCACGGGACAATCCTGTTGACCATCACCCAACTCGACGAGCGCAAGCTTGATCCTGCCATAGCTCTGGCTTCCCTGGACGAAACCGCGCCGAGGGAGCCGCATCGGCTGTTCGCCCTCAAGCATGGCGATTGCTTTGCCGTAGCCGATGCCTATGGCGACATACGCGGTGTCGGCGATGGGTTCTTCCGCGACGACACGCGCGTGCTCTCCGAATTTCGCCTCACCGTCGGCGGGCGGTCGACGTCGTTGCTGGGCGCGTCGCTCAGCCAGGACAACGTGCTCTTCACCACCAACCTCACCAATCTGCCGATCGAGAGCGCCGCTGGGCGCCAGATTCCCCAAGGCGCTATGCATATCGAGCGCGTGCGGCTGTTGTGGGAGGAAAGGCTGTATGAGCGCATAACACTGTCCAACTACAGCCGCGAGCATTCGACGATCCTGCTATCGCTGCGTTTTGCCGCCGATTTCCGCGACATGTTCGAGGTCCGCGGTTCGACCCGCTCGAAGCGTGGAACCGCCCATACGGCCGAGATCACAGGGAATGCGGTCGTGCTTCGCTACGAAGGCCTGGACAAGGTCGTGCGGACATCGGCGATTTCCTTCTCACAGACGCCCGATCAACTGACTTCCGAGCGCGCCGATTTCGTCATCGCCGTCACCAAGCGCAGCAGCCAGACGCTTTATGTGGAAGTGGGCAACGCGACGGACGATCGCCCCGAAAGCCGCCGGTTTCGCGCGGCTGCCGCCCGCGCTCGCTTCGGCATGCGCGCCAAGCGCCGGCATGGCGCGACGCTGCACAGTTCCGGCCGCGTCTTCAACGACTGGATGGAGCGGGCGCGCGCCGATGTCGCGCTGCTCACCACGGAACTGGCGACCGGGCCCTATCCCTATGCCGGCATTCCCTGGTTCTCCACAGCCTTCGGCCGGGATGGTGTGATCTCCGCCTTGCAGATGCTTTGGCTCAATCCCGGCCTGGCGCGCGGCGTCCTGGCGTTTCTCGCTCAGCACCAGGCGACCGAAACCTCTCCGTTCAGCGATTCCGAACCTGGCAAGATCATGCACGAGACCCGCAAGGGCGAGATGGTGGCGCTGAGCGAGTTGCCGTTCGGCCGCTATTATGGCGGCGTCGACACGACGCCGCTCTATATCCATCTTGCCTGCGCCTATGCTGACCGCACGGGCGACACGGCCTTCCTTGATACGCTGTGGCCCTCACTGTGCGCCGCGGCCGAATGGATCGAAACGGCGAGCCGTTCGACTGGATTCCTCACCTACCAGCGCGCCGCGGAATCCGGCCTTGCCAACCAGGGATGGAAGGACAGTTTCGATTCCGTCTTCCACGCCGATGGCCGCATCCCGAAGGGGCCGATCGCGCTGGTCGAGGTGCAGGGCTACGTCTTTGCAGCGTTCCAGGGGTTGGCGAAGCTGGCACGGCTGCGTGGCGAGGCGGAACGCGCCGAGAGCTGGGAAATACGCGCCGACGCCATTCGCCAAGCAGTCGAGCGCCATTTCTGGATGGAAGACCTCGGCTACTATGCGCTCGCGCTGGACGGCGATGGTCAACCTTGCAAGGTGCGCACGTCCAATGCCGGTCACCTGCTCTATGTCGGCCTTCCCGACCCGGATCGCGCGCGCATGGTCGCCGACCAGCTGCTGTCGGCCTCGTTTCATTCCGGCTGGGGGCTGCGGACGCTGGCGGACGATGCGATCTTCTTCAATCCGATGTCCTATCACAACGGCTCCATCTGGCCGCACGATACAGCGATCTGCGCTGCCGGACTGGCACGGTACGGCAGCCGCGACAGCGTCGTGCGGCTGATGAGCGGCACCTTCGAATCCGCCGTCCATTTCAACATGCGGTTACCGGAACTGTTTTGCGGTTTCACGCGCGCGGCCGGCGAAGCGCCGATCGCCTATCCGGTGGCTTGCCTGCCGCAAGCCTGGTCCGCCGGCTCGGCCTTCATGCTCATGCAATCGTGCCTCGGCCTGCAGATCGACGGCTGGACAGGCGAGATCCATGTGACCCGGCCGCGCCTGCCGATCGGCATCGACAACCTCGTCATCCGCCATCTTTCGGTGGGGCAGGCGGCAGTGGATCTGACGTTCCAGCGCGTGGGAGATCGCGTCGGCGCCTTCCTTGCCGAACCGCATGAGGGGCTGGTGCCACTCGTGGTCAGGAGCTGAAAAATCGGAACCATCCTGCACCGTGAGCGTTGGACCACCACGCCATGGGATGCCGAAACTCCAGTCCATAAAGCCGCAGCAGTATCCCATTGAAAGGTAATCGATTTCAATGCCCGACAACAGTTCGTATCTAGTCGTTCCCGTATTCGCATTGTGGCTCTTTGTTGTTGCAGCCCTCGGCGTCCTGGTTATTGTGCTGGTGACGATGGTGTTGCGGGCGCGCAAGGGCGGCAGGTTGGCCGCTGCGGAGGTTGACCCTGCTCGCGGCCCATTGCCGGAATTCGCGAAGAACGGGCAGTCGGCGGCCGCGGCACTGGTACAGTGGTCGCCCGAAACGCTGCGTCACATCCTGGCGACCGAACTTCCCGATGCCCAGGTGATCGTCGTCTCAAACCGCGAGCCGTATATCCACAACCGCGAGGGCGACGACATCCAACTGGTCGTACCCGCGAGCGGGCTCGTCTCGGCCCTGGAGCCGATCACGCGCGCCTGTGCGGGCACGTGGATCGCCTATGGCGGCGGTTCGGCCGACAAGCTGGTGGTCGACAAGAACGATCGGATCGAGGTGCCGCCGGACAATCCTTCCTACACGCTGCGCCGTGTCTGGCTGAGCGAGGAAGAACAGCAAGGCTATTATCTCGGCTTTGCCAATGAAGGACTCTGGCCGCTGTGCCATATCGCCTTCACCCGGCCGATATTCCGCGCCTCGGATTGGGAGGCCTACGAGGCGGTCAACCGCAAATTCGCCGACACCGTCATCGCGGAAGCCCGCAACGAGCGGCCGATCGTGCTGGTCCAGGATTATCATTTCGCGCTGCTGCCGCGAATGATCCGTGAGCGTCTGCCGGAGGCGATCATCATCACCTTCTGGCATATCCCGTGGCCGAATTCCGAAGTGTTCAGCATCTGCCCATGGCGCGAGAGGATTCTCGAGGGCCTGCTCGGCAGTTCGATCGTCGGTTTCCACACCCAGTTCCATTGCAACAACTTTATCGACAGCGTCGACCGTTTCCTGGAAAGCCGGATCGAGCGCGAGGATTCGGCCATTTCCTATGGTGGCCAGATCAGCCTGGTCCATGCCTATCCTATCTCAATCGAATGGCCGCCGGCGCAACTGGGCAAACTGCCTGACGTGGCGCAGTGCCGCCGGCAGGTTCAGGAGAAATTCGGCCTGGCCGAAGATGTCAAACTGTGCGTGGGCGTTGAACGTCTCGACTACACCAAAGGCATCCTCGATCGCTTCAATGCACTTGATGAACTGCTGACGCTTCATCCCGAATGGATCGGCAAGGTGGCGTTCCTGCAGATCGCCGCGCCCAGCCGGGGCACCTTGCCAGCCTATCAGCAACTCTACGAGGAGTGCCTGCGCCATGCCGGGGATCTCAACCGGCGCTATGGTCGCGACGGCTACACACCCATCCTGATGATAACGGAACATCACTCGCAGCAGCAGGTCTACGAAATCTACCGTGCCGCCGACGTTTGCATGGTCACCAGCCTGCATGACGGCATGAACCTGGTCGCCAAGGAGTTTGTCGCGGCGCGCGAGGACGAACAGGGCGTGCTGCTGCTCAGCATGTTCGCCGGCGCCTCCAAGGAGCTTCTGGACGCACTGATCGTCAATCCCTATGACGCGGCGATGATGGGCGATGCCTTGCTGCAGGCCTTGACCATGTCGCCGGAAGAGCAAAGCCAGCGCATGCGACGCATGCGCGAAATCGTGCGCGACAACAATGTCTATCGGTGGGCGGGCAGCATGCTTCTCGATGCGGCGCGCTTGCGCAAGCGCGACGCCGTCGATCGCGCCGTTGCCACCGCTCCAACGGCCCCAGGCAATGTGATATCGCTGCTCGATCGCAGACGCGTGGCGGCGCTATGATGTCGATCTCGCCGAACCTCGCCGTGCCTGTCGTTCCGCAAGGGCCATGGAGCCTGTTCCTCGATATCGATGGCACGCTTCTCGAACATGCCGCGCATCCCGATGCGGTGGTCGTCGGTGACGAATTGCGCACGCTGCTGGTGCGGCTCGAAGCGCAATTGGATGGAGCGCTGGCGTTCATCACGGGACGGTCGATCGCTGCCGTCGACCATCTCTTCCAGCCTCTCAGATTGCGCGCCGCGGGGCTTTATGGCCTCGAGCACAGGCTGGCGCGCGATGGTCCGGTCGAGGCGGCCGACGAACCGGCTGATATTGCCGCGCTCGCCAACGAAATCGCTACGGAACTGGACAATGCGGATGTCTATATCGAGCGCAAGGGACCAATCCTGGCCATTCATACGCGCGCGGCACCGCATCTGCTGCAGCGAGCGACCGAGTTGGTCGAACAGGCACTGGACAGATTGCCTGCGGGATATCGGATCCTGGCCGGAAATGCCGGTGTGGAACTGATGCCGCTGGAGGCGGCGAAGGGAGCGGCCATCCGGCGCTTCCTGCAAGTTCCGGCCTTCAGGGGACGGCGCCCGGTGTTCCTTGGGGACGATACATCCGACGAGAACGGGTTCGAGACCGTCAACGAATTGGACGGCATTTCGGTTCGCATAAAGCCGCAGGGATCGACAGCGGCGCCTTTTTCGCTGGCTGGCGTGGATGCGGCCCTGGCCTGGCTGAACGAGATGAGCAGACGCGAGACCGCGAAAGCGGCGACGCTTGCCGCAACGTCCAAATGAACCGGACTGCCCTAATTGCCGGTTCACGCGCATGGAAGAAGTTGCAATGACCCAACTGACCAGCCTCATCGAGGAAATCATGCCCGTCTGGCTCCGGCGGCAATCCAAGACGAACAGCCGAGATCGCCAGGCGACAGCTGAGCCGTTGCGTCCCGAAGATGCGGACGCAGTCTGGCGCAAGGCCGTCGAAAACGATCTGTTTGGAGCCAACACGCCGGATTATGCCGACACCGGGGAGAAGAAGCCTAACCGTCATTGACGGCTGTGCTCAGCCTTCCCCGAAAATCAGCGAAACATTACCGCCGGCATGGCGTTCGAGCCGGCCAGCGAGGTCGAGTTCCAGCAGAACCATGAAGACCTGGGCCGGGTGAAGACCGGTGTGGCGGATGATGTCGTCGACTGGCACCGGTGTCGGGCCTAGCGCTTCGATGACCTTGGCGCGGTCGCTCTCGCCGGGTGGCGGTGTGGCCGAAAAGTCGGGCGGGTCCTCGAATGGTGGCACGGCAGGCGCCCGCATGCCGGTCAGCGGCGCGATCGCCCTGGAAATGTCCGATGCCTCGGTGACCAGCGTGGCGCCGTCCTTGAGCAGGCCGTTGGTGCCTGCGGCGCGCGGATCGAGCGGGGAGCCGGGCACGGCAAAAACCAGCCGGCCCATTTCGCCGGCAAGCCTGGCGCTGATCAGCGAGCCCGAACGCTGGGCGGCCTCGACCACCACCAGCCCGAGGGCCGCGCCAGCGACAAGACGGTTGCGGCGTGGAAAATCCTGGGCGCGCGGCTGCCAGCCGAATGGCATTTCGGAGATGATGGCGCCACGCTCGGCGATTTCCGCGCACAGGCCGGCATTTTCGGGCGGGTAGGGAAGGTCGAGGCCTCCGGCCAGCACACCGACCGTGCCGGTTTGCAGGCTGCCCTGATGCGCCGCCGTGTCGATGCCGCGCGCCAACCCCGAGATAATGCCATAGCCGTCGCCGCCAAGCTCGGCCGCCAACATGCGCGCCATCTTGATGCCGGCAAGCGATGCGTTGCGGGCGCCGACGATGGCGACCCCAGGTAGCCGGAACACAGCGGCATTGCCCTTGACCGCCAGAAGGGGCGGAGGATTGTCCATGCTTCTCAGCAGCAGGGGATAGTCGGGCTCGCCGATGCCGACAAAACGCGCGCCTACCCGGCGGGCCGCCTCGAGTTCGGACTCGGCCTCGGCGATTGACGGAATGCGGGCGATCCGGCTGGCGCCGCCCGAAATCATCAGTTCCGGCAGGATTTCCAGCGCCACTTCGGCCGACCCGAAGCGGTTGATCAGGTCGCGAAAGGAGGCGGGGCCGACATTCTGGGTGCGGATCAGCCGCAGCCAGCTCAGCCGCTGCCGGTCGCTGAGGCGCGGCCCGGCGGCCGGCTCGCTCATCCCTTGGCTCCGATCTTGCCCTCGGTGCCGGCAAGCAGCCGCGAAATGTTCGCCCTGTGCTTGATAAAGACGATGATGCTCATCACCACGAACAGAACGGCAATCTGCGGTGCGCTCATAAAGTAGAGGGCTATCGGCACGACGACGGCCGCTGCAAGTGCCGCAAGCGACGAGTAACGGAACAGGAATGCCATCGCCAGCCAGATGACGGCGAAGATCAGCGCCACCTGCCAGGCAAGGCCGATCAGCACCCCGAGATAGGTCGCGACGCCCTTGCCGCCCTTGAAGCCAAGCCAGACCGGGAAGAGATGCCCGAGAAAGGCGCCGAGGCCGGCCCAGACCGCCGTTTCCGGCGCGAAATGGCCTGATATCACCACGGCGGCGGTGCCCTTCAGCGCATCGAGCAGCAAGGTCGCGGCGGCCAGGCCCTTGTTGCCGGTGCGCAGCACGTTGGTGGCGCCGATATTGCCGGAGCCGATCTTGCGCACATCACCAAGGCCGGCGGCGCGGGTCAGCAGCAGCCCGAAGGGAATCGAGCCTAAGAGGTAGCCGAATACCAGCGCCAGGATCAGGCCGTAAGTCATTGTTTCCCCCGCATTTCCCCCAACTAAACCCGATCGGGCGCGACGCCCGTTGCCGGTCTATGCCGAGAACACTGTGCGGCCCGCCACCAGCGTTTGCAAGACCTTGCCTTGCAGGCGCGCGCCTTCGAAGCAGGTGTTCTTCGAGCGCGAGCGGATGCCGCCTTCACTGACGATCCAGGGTTCGTCGAGATCGACGAGCGCGAGGTCGGCGACTGAGCCCGGCTTCAGCGCGCCGCCGGGCAGTCCGAACAGCCTTGCCGGCGCGGTGGACAGCGCTTCGACCAGCCGCAGCAAGGGCACGTCGCCATTGTGGTAGAGCCGCAAGGCGGCACCCAGCAGCGTCTCCAGCCCGATCGCGCCGGCCGCGGCATCGGCGAAGGGCAGGCGCTTGGTGTCGACATCCTGCGGATCGTGCGAGGAGACGATGATGTCGACCGTGCCGTCCCTGACCGCCTCGATCATCGCCAGCCGGTCTTCCTCGGCGCGCAATGGCGGCGTCAGGCGGAAGAAGGTGCGGTACTCACCGACATCGTTTTCATTGAGCGACAGGTTGTGGATCGACACGCCTGATGTCACATCAGCTCCATCGGCTTTGGCGCGCGTCACGGCGTGTGCGGCCATCGCCGTCGAAATCTTGGCCGCGTGATAGGAGCCGCGCGTCAGTCGCGCCAAAGCCAGATCGCGCTCGAGCGGGATCGATTCGGCTTCACGCGGAATGCCGGAAAGGCCGAGCCAACTGGCGTAGAGACCTTCATTCATCACGCCGGACGAACCGAGATCTGCATCCTGCGTCTCGTGCACGATGGTGGCGCCGAAATCGCGGGCATAGGTGAGCGCCCGGCGCATCACCAGCGAACTGGCGATGGTGTGGCGGCCATCGGTGAAGGCGACGGCGCCGGCCTCGCGCAGCAGGCCGAACTCGGTCATCTCGCGGCCGTCGAGCCCCTTGGTGATCGCCGCCGCCGGGAAGATGTTGACGATCGCCGTGTCCTTGGCGGTGCGCAGCACGAACTCGACCAGCGCGACATTGTCGATCACCGGATCGGTGTCAGGCATCATGACGACGGAAGTCACGCCGCCGGCGGCTGCGGCGACGCTTGCCGAGGCGATGGTTTCGCGATGTTCGCCGCCCGGCTCGCCGATAAAGACGCGGCCATCGATCAGTCCGGGAATGATCGCCTTGCCGGCGCAATCGATTGTCGTGGCGCCATCGGGCGCGCCCTGGTTCAACGCCGCTTTGCCGGCGGCAACGATCTTGCGGCCCTCGACGATGACGGAGCCGACTTCGTCGAGGCCGCGCGAGGGGTCGACGATGCGGGCGCGTTCAAAGACTGTCGTGCTCATGCGCCGCGACCCTCTTGATTGCGGCCCTCTTGGTTGCGACGGGGGTCGAGCAGTGCTTCCATCACCGCCATGCGCACGGCGACGCCCATCTCCACCTGCTCCTGGATCACGCTTTGCGGGCCGTCGGCTATTTCCGAGGCGATTTCGACGCCGCGGTTCATCGGGCCGGGATGCATCACCAGCGCGTCGTCCTTGGCTGCCTTCAGCTTTTCGGCGTCGAGGCCGAAATAGCGGAAATATTCGCGCACCGAAGGCACGAAGGCGCCTTCCATGCGCTCGCGCTGCAGGCGCAGCATCATCACCACGTCGGCGTCCTTGAGGCCTTCGGCCATCGAGCGCGTGACGATAACGCCCATCTTCTCGATGCCGGACGGCAGCAGCGTCGAAGGCGCCACCACGCGCACCTGCGCGCCAAGCGCGTTGAGCAGCATGATGTTGGAGCGCGCCACGCGCGAATGCAGGATGTCACCGCAGATCGCCACGATCAATTTCGACAGCGGCCCCTTGGCGCGGCGGATGGTCAGCGCATCGAGCAGCGCCTGGGTCGGGTGTTCATGCGCGCCGTCGCCGGCATTGACCACCGAACAGCCGACCTTCTGCGCCAGCAGGGCGGCGGCACCCGCCGACTGATGGCGGATGATCAAGATATCGGGCCGCATGGCATTCAGCGTCATCGCCGTGTCGATGAGCGTTTCGCCCTTCTTCACCGAAGAACTCGCCACCGACATGTTCATGACATCGGCGCCGAGCCGCTTTCCAGCCAGCTCGAACGAGGACTGCGTGCGGGTCGAGGCCTCGTAGAAGAGATTGATCTGGGTGCGGCCGCGCAGCGTCGAGGTCTTTTTCTCGGACTGCCGCGAAATCGCGACGGCCCGATCAGCCCGGTCGAGCAACAGCTCGATGTCGGCGGGCGAAAGATCGCTGATGCCTAGAAGATGGCGGTGAGGGTAGAGTGGCAGGGACGAAGCGTCGGTCATCTCAAGGCGCTGCTATAGGGTGCGGATTTTGCGCCCGCAAGCACCAGCTTTGGATTGGCGCCTTTCTCCCCGGTATTTTCGTCGCGCACGCGCCAACGCTTGGCTATATCTAGCCGGTGGCCCCGGATTCGAGGCTTTCCGACGATAGGGACGAATTGTGACCGACGACGTGACGAACCAGCCGCCGCCGCTGACGGGCGGCAACGCCTGGCGAGGCGATCCGTTGCTGATCCAGCTTGCCGAGCGCTTTTCCGACCCGGTGCGCAAGGACCTCGACGGTCTCGGCCGTTTCGTCCTGACGCAGGAGGCGCAGGAGCTGGCGCGCCTGGCCAATGTCGAGACGCCGAAGCTCAGGACCCATGACCGCCAGGGACGGCGCATCGATCTCGTCGAGTTCCACCCCGCCTACCACGCCTTGATGCGCCGCTCGGTGGCGAACGGGTTGCATTCCTCGGTCTGGGAAAATGGCGACGCGGAGATCGGCCGCCGCCACCAGGTGCGCGCCGCCCGTTTCTACCTGACCGCCGAACTCGAGACCGGGCATCTCTGCCCCATCACCATGACCAGCGCCTCGCTGGCGGCGTTGATGGCCAGCCCAAAGCTGTTTCGCGAATGGGCGCCGCGCGTGACGACGCGCAAATACGACCAGAGCCAGAAGCCGCCGGTCGAGAAGACCGGGCTGACGCTCGGCATGGGCATGACCGAAAAACAGGGCGGCACGGATGTGCGCGCCAATGTGACGAGGGCCGAGCGCGCCGGCAGCGGCTTCTATCGCCTGACCGGCCACAAATGGTTCATGTCGGCACCGATGTCGGACGCCTTCCTGGTGCTGGCGCAGGCGCCGGAGGGATTGTCGTGCTTCCTCGTGCCGCGCGTTCTCGGCGACGGGTCGGGCAACGGCTTCCGATTCCAGCGGCTGAAGGACAAGCTCGGCAACCGCTCCAACGCCTCTTCCGAGGTCGAGTTCGTCAACGCCATCGGCGAGATGGTCGGCGAGCCCGGCGCCGGCGTGAAGACGATCATGGACATGGTGACCTTGACCCGGCTCGATTGCGCCGTGGCGTCCTCGGCGATCATGCGGGCAGGGCTGGCGGAAGCGGTTCATCATGCCCGCCATCGCCAGGTGTTCGGCTCCACCTTGATCGAACAGCCGCTGATGCAGCGCGTGCTGGCCGACATGGCGCTGGATGTTGCGGCCGCAACCGCTCTGTCGTTCCGGCTGGCGCGCTCGTTCGACGAGGCGGCGAGCGATCGCGGCGAAGCGGCGTTTGCCCGCGCCATGACACCGGTCGTCAAATACTGGGTGTGCAAGATCGCGCCGCCGCTGCTCTATGAGGCGATGGAGTGTCTCGGCGGCAATGGCTATGTCGAGGAGGCGCCGCTCGCCCGCTATTATCGCGAAGCGCCTGTCAACGCGATCTGGGAAGGGTCGGGCAATGTCATGGCGCTCGACGTGCTGCGCGTGCTCGGGCGCGCGCCCGGCCTGTTCGAAGAGGTGCTGGCCGGCATCGACCGCGACCTCGGCGCCGGCGGGCGGGGCACGATCGGCGTTCTGAAGGCGGCGATGCAGGTGGCTTCGACCGACGAGGGCTCGGCACGGCTGCTGACCGAACAGCTGGCGTTGTCGGCCGCCGCGGCGGAGCTGCGCCGGCTGGGGGCAGGGCGGATTGCCGATGCCTTCGTCGAGACCCGCCTGGCCGGCCAGTGGCGCAACACCTACGGCATGATCGATTCGCGCCATGACGCGCGCATGATCATCGACACGCTCTACCCGCCGGTGACCTGAGCCGAGAGCGGCCGCATCGCCCGATTCTTCGATGAGTTGAGCGCATCTGAGAGCAGTGGGTGCGTCCTGTGGATCGCCGTTAACCTTAACAAATGGTTTCCATTGCGGCGGCGGGCGGCAAAGCCCACTGTCATTCCTGCCGAAGCAGGAACCACGATGCGACACGTACTGACCTCCTTTCTGTCTGTGCACTGGGCGATCGTCTTCGCCCTGCTGGCGCTGATCTGCATCGATGGAGACCGCGGTGTGACGGCAGCCCTCGGCGTGCTTGGAGTGACCGTCGAGAGCGCCCGGTTCGTCGATCTGCAGAACGTCGTCGTGGTCGCGCCGCTGGCGATCGCCTTGCTGGTCGTGGCGGTGCTGTTCTTCTGGGCCTTTGTCGATACGTTGATCAACGATCCGGCCAGCCCGGGCGCCGACAGCGTCGTTCGCATCGCCTTCATTTCCGCGTCCGGCGTCCTGTCGATGATCCTGATCGGTGGCGCCGCGCAAGGCATCAACGGGCTGTTCATGGTCGTTGCGGTGCAATTGGCGGCGCTTCTGGCCTCCTATGTCGCGATGCTCGCCGAGCGGCGCTCCGCGGCCGCGTCTGATGACGCTGATTTTCGCGCCACGGCGCACGGCATGGCGAAGGCAGCGGCGCATAATTCGCTGCTTTCCCTTATATCGGGCCGGACCGGGCCGAACGGGAAGGGAGGCCGCTGATGCGCTATATCTTCGCATTGTGGGCGGCCCCGATGGCGCTGTTCTGGGGCTGGTTCTACCTGTCGCTCAACGACATGAATTTCGGCTATGTGATGCTGACCCGGCAGCTGCACGATTTCGTATTCCAGCTCTATGGCCAGATGCTCGGCATCGATCCGGCCATCATCCCGGGGATGGTGGCGAAGGCCTGCATCTTCGACGGTTTTCTGCTGATGGCGATATGGGCTTTTCGCCGTCGCCGCGAAATTCTGGACTGGGTCAGGCGGCGTCGGTCGGGCCCGGTCCCGCTTGACCGCCCAATTCCCTTCGATCGCCTGAATCGAGCGACTGAAGCCGGTCCAAGACTCCCTGCAGAATAAAGGCCGCGGCCGCCGAATCGATCTTGCCGGCACGTTTGGCGCGCGAGAAATCCATTTCGATCAGCGTCCGCTCCGCCGCCACAGTCGACAGCCGTTCGTCCCAGAACACGAAGGGCAGGTCACTCAGCTGCGCCATGTTGCGCACGAAGGCGCGCGATTTCTGCGCACGCGGACCTTCCGACCCATCCATGTTGATCGGCAGTCCGATCGCCACCGCGCCGACATTCTCCTTCTTCAGCAAGGCCAGAAGCACGGCGGCATCGAGCGAGAATTTCTTCCGCATGATGACCGGGCGCGGGTGAGCGAAGGCGAATCCCCGGTCGGAAACCGCGACGCCGATCGTCTTGTCGCCGAGATCGAGCCCCGCCAGCGTCCTGCCGTCGGCGAGCCATGCCGGCAATTGCTCAATCGTGATGATAGCCAACGGTTTTTCCTTGTCTTTTTCAGCAGCATGCGTCCTTCCGGATGCGCGGCGGACACTATACCCTTTGATATCGGGGTCATCGGCGTTTTAACCTCTGGCCCGGCAATAATCGAGGAATGCATTTCATGAAACTGACCTGGTACGGCCATTCGGCCTTCCGTATCGAAACCGGCGACGCCAAGATCCTCATCGACCCCTATCTGATCGGCAACCCGTCCTGGACGGGCGGCTGGGAAGGGCCGGCGGAAGGGATCACGCATGTCCTGCTGACGCATGGACACAGCGACCACATCAGCGGCGCGCTGGAAGTGCTCGGCAAGAGCGGCGCGCAGCTGGTCGCCAATTTCGAGATCTGCATGTATCTGGTCGGCAAGGGCGCCGACGGCAGCAAGATCAATCCCGGCAATATCGGTGGCACGGTCGATTGCGGCGGCTTCACCACCACTTTCGTCCAGGCGCTGCACTCTTCCTCGTTTGGCGAAGACGGCGGCAAGAACGTCTATCTCGGCAATCCGGGCGGGCTGGTCCTGCATTTCCCGGAAGACCCGACGCTCTACCATATGGGCGATACCGACATCTTTTCCGACATGGCGCTGATCAACGAATTGCATGAGCCGAAGATCGGCATCGTGCCGATCGGGGATCGTTTCACCATGGGCGGCGCGGTGGCGGCTCTTGCCTGTCGGCGCTTCTTCAAGTTCGACACGGTCGTCCCTTGCCATTTCGGCACGTTTCCGATGATCGATCCGACGTCCGAGAAATTCGAGGCCGGCCTCGAAGGGTCCGGTGTGAAGGTCGCGTTGCCGAAAATCGGTGAAACGATTACGATCTAGAAACAGCCAAAGCGGAACAAATCCATGGCGTTGGGGCGATCTCTTTGTGTATCGATGTTTGTCGCGGCATCGCCCGCGCTCGCCGCGGATGACTTCATCGAAGGCGTCTACCTGCAGTCCGAGGAGCTTTGCACGCAGGCCAGGAAGGACACGCTGCAGACGCTGATCGATGCCGGCAACGTCGTGCTTTCCGTGCATGGCCTGCAGGGCGTTGAATATAATTGCGAATTCGTGCAGGTCAGCAAGGCGACACGCTCGCCGAGCTGGGCGGTGACGGCCATCTGCCAGGAACCGGGCTATGTCTTTCCCGATGTCCTGTCGGTGACGCGGATCAGCCCGACGCAGATCGATCTCGTATCGGTCCGGCCGATCGATGACGAAAGCGAAGCGAGCGGCAACAGCGGCAGCTATTATCTGTGCGAGGGCGTTGCCTTGCCATAGACCTGTCCTTGGACCGATGGCCGAGACCAGGCCGCCATCACGCCTGGTCTCTCGCATGATGCATGTTGCGCCGCGCGCGCGGCGCCGCTATAGCCCGGACTGGTTTTCCCCGAGGCAAATCTATGTCCGTTGATCTTCAGACTGTGAAGCGCGTCGCGCGTCTCGCCCGCATTGCGGTGAGCGAGGAAGATGCCGAACGCATGACCGGCGAACTGAACGCCATTCTGGGCTTCGTCGAGCAGCTGAACCAAGTCGATGTTTCCGGCGTCGAGCCGATGACCTCGGTGACGCCGATGGAGATGAAGAAGCGCCAGGACGTCGTCACCGACGGCAGCAAGGCGACCGACATCGTCGCCAATGCGCCTGCGACCGAAGAGAATTTCTTCCTCGTGCCGAAGGTCGTGGAGTAGGGCGCCGATGGCAATCGAGATCGCCATCGAGACACCGTTGCAGGACGATGTGCGCGGCCTGGTCAAGGAACTCAACGAGACCTTGCTCGAATTGACGCCGCCGGAGCACTGCTATCATCTGACCGTCGAGCAGATGGCCGGCCAAGACACGACCGTTTTCATCGCCCGCGACAATGGCATCGCCATCGGTTGTGGCGCGCTGAAGCGCCATGGCGGTGCCATTGGCGAGGTCAAGCGCATGTATACGCGGCCTTCGCATCGCGGCCAGAAAATCGGCGCCAGCATCGTTGAGCGCGTCGAGGCACTGGCGCGGCGGGAAGGGCTGAAGCGGCTGGTGCTCGAGACGGGCGACCGCCACCCCGCCGCCTGGACCGTCTACGAACGTGCCGGGTTTTCGCGCTGCGGCCCGGTGCTGGATTATCCCGATTCCAAGTGGTCGGTGTTTTACGAAAAGAGCCTTTGATGAGCGACCTGACCAGACTGACGATTTCGCAGGCCCGCGCCAAGCTGCGTGGCAAGGAAATCACCGCGACCGAGATCACCGAGGCCTATCTCTCGGCGATCGATCGCGCCAATCCGGCGCTCAATGCCTATGTCGCGGTGACCGGCGACAGGGCGCGCGACATGGCCAAGGCGTCCGACGCCAGGCTGGTCAAGGGCGAGGGCGGTGCGCTGGAAGGCATTCCGCTGGGCATCAAGGATTTGTTCGGCACCGAAGGTGTCCATACCCAGGCCTGCAGCCATGTGCTCGACGGCTTCAAGCCACGTTACGAATCGACCGTCACCGCCAATCTGTGGGCGGATGGCGCGGTCATGCTCGGCAAGCTCAACATGGATGAGTTCGCCATGGGCTCGTCCAACGAGACGTCCTATTATGGCCCGGTCATCAACCCGTGGCGGCGTTCGCGGCTCGACACGGTGGTGATGCCAACGACGCATCAGGGCGATGGCGGCTTCGTGACGGCCGGCGGTACGAAAACCCAGCGCACCCTGGACAATGCGCAGTTGGTGCCAGGCGGCTCTTCCGGCGGCTCGGCGACCGCCGTCTCGGCGTTCCTGTGCGCCGGCGCGACGGCGACCGATACGGGCGGCTCGATCCGCCAGCCGGCCGCCTTCACCGGCACCGTCGGCATCAAGCCGACCTATGGCCGCTGCTCGCGCTGGGGCATCGTCGCCTTCGCCTCGTCGCTCGACCAGGCCGGCCCGATCGCGCGCGACGTGCGCGACGCCGCGATCCTGCTCAGGTCGATGGCCTCGGTCGATCCGAAGGACACCACTTCCGTCGACCGGCCGGTGCCGGACTACGAGGCTGCGATCGGCAAGCCGATCAAGGGCATGAAGGTCGGCATTCCCAAGGAATACCGCGTCGACGGCATGCCGGAAGAGATCGAGGCGCTGTGGCAGAAGGGCATTGCCTGGCTCAGGGATGCCGGCGCCGAGATCGTCGACATTTCCCTGCCGCATACGAAATACGCGCTGCCGGCCTACTACATCGTGGCGCCCGCCGAGGCTTCGTCCAACCTGGCGCGCTATGACGGCGTCCGCTACGGCCTGCGCGTGCCGGGCAAGGACATTGTCGAGATGTATGAAAAGACCCGCGCCGCCGGTTTCGGCCGCGAGGTCAAGCGCCGAATCATGATCGGCACCTATGTGCTGTCGGCAGGCTATTACGACGCCTACTACCTGCAGGCGCAGAAGGTGCGCAATTTGATCAAGCGCGACTTCGAAAATGTGTTCGCCGCCGGCGTCGATGTCATCCTGACCCCGGCGACGCCGTCCGCCGCCTTCGGCATCGCGGATGAGGACATGGCCGCCGATCCGGTGAAAATGTACCTCAACGACATTTTCACGGTCACCGTGAACATGGCCGGCCTGCCGGGCATCGCCGTGCCTGCCGGCCTCGACCCCAAGGGGCTGCCGCTCGGGCTGCAGCTCATCGGCCGGCCGTTCGAGGAAGAGACGCTGTTCCAGACTGCCGCCGTCATCGAGCAGGCGGCTGGCACATTTCAGCCTGAGAAGTGGTGGTAAGGGTATCGATCATCTGAAGGGGTGCGATGTTCTTTCTTCTTTCCAAGGTCTTCTGGTTCTTTATCCAGCCGCTCAACCTGACGATTTTCCTGCTTCTGGCCGGGTTGATCGCCGGCCTGATCGGCCGGCGGCGGCTGGCCGTCACCGGCAGTGTCCTGGCGTTTCTGATCCTGGCGCTCTCAACCTGGACGTCGCTTGGCGCTATGATGCTCAACCCGCTCGAGGAGCGCTTTGCGCGCCCGCCGCTGCCGCAAAAGGTTGACGGCATCGTCGTGCTCGGCGGCGGCTTCGAGGGCGCCATCAACTTCGCGCGTGGCGGTTATGAACTGAGCAGCAGCGGCGATCGCATGGTCGAGACCGCAATCCTCGCCCGGCGCTTCCCGCAGGCCAAGGTGGTTGTATCAGGCGGTCACGGCGCGTTTTTCATCGACGCCGAGGGGGACGCCGACACCGCGTCCCGCCTGCTCGTTCCGCTCGGTGTATCGGCCGATCGTCTTGTCCTGGAGGACAAGTCCCGCAACACCTATGAAAATGCCGTCTTCAGCCGCAAACTTGTCGACCCGAAGCCGGGCGAGACCTGGCTGCTGGTGACCTCCGCCTTCCATATGCCGCGGGCCAAGGCGCTGTTCGACAAGGCTGGTTTTCCAACCATCCCATGGCCGGTCGATTATCACACCTCCGGCAAGGAAGGTGTCGGCTTGTTTCGCGACAATGCGATTGATTCCGTGCAGAACACCACCATAGCGCTCCGCGAATGGATCGGGCTTTTCGCCTATTGGCTTTCCGGCCGCATCGATCAGCCTTTCCCAGGACCGGGCGGCTGACCGATGACGGCGCGCCGCGCCGCCGAGAAGAACTGGCGTCGCACCAGCACGGCCAGCAGCAGAAGCGTCGACAGCACGAACACCACCGGATCGACGAACCAGCCGAGATAGCCGATCGAGAAGAACACGCCGCGCAGGCCCGAGTTGAAATGCTTGCCGGCCAGCATGTTCATCTGCGCCGCGCGCCACACCGCGGTTTCCGTGACCGGATTGCGCGAGGCTTCGCCATGCGGGATCGGCACCGCGCCGATCAGGATCGAGCAATAATTGAACAGCCGGTAGGCCCAGCCGAATTTGAAGAAGGAGAAGGCGAGGATCAGCACCAGTCCCAGCACCTTGATCTGAAAGGCCGGGCGCGATGGCGCGCCGCCGAGCGGCAGGTTGCTCAGCACTTCCAGCACCCGGTCGGACGCGCCGAGCAAGGCAAAGCAGCCGCCGAGCGCGATCAGCGAACTTGAGGCGAAAAAGGCGGTTCCTTGCTGCAGACCGCTCATGATGGCGGTGTCGACGATGCGGATTTCGCGCTCGGCCATGGTGCGCATCCAGGCCTCGCGCTGTGCATTCATCGCCGTCGTCAGCGACATGCGGCTGACCAGCTTGCCGTCCGAGGCGAGCGTGTGCAGCAGCCACGCGATCAGGAAGAAGGCCAGCGCCCCGAAATCAGCCATCGAAAGATAGAAGGAATCGCCCATGGGCTGAATTTATCACATCCAGCGTGGTTGCTTCGATGCCGGCTCCCGCGATCGGCAGCAATGTCGCTGCCGGAGCAAACAAGGTCGGCAGGTGCTGCGCCGCGACCGTCAAAAGAGCGGAAACATTCCTTGGAATTCCTATATGTAGGATCCTCGACGCGACTCCAGGAGACAGCGTGTTCCTTTCGGTTTTCGACCTGTTCAAGATCGGCATCGGCCCCTCGAGCTCGCACACGATGGGGCCGATGACGGCCGCGCGGCGGTTTCTCGACGAGGTCGCGGGCGACGACTGGCCGCGTCCCGCCGGCGCCAAGGTCGCCCGCATCGGCGCCAGCCTGCATGGCTCGCTCGCCTATACGGGCATCGGCCATGGCAGCGACCGCGCCGTCATCCTCGGCCTTGCCGGCCAGACCCCGCAGACGGTCGATCCGGACCAGGCCGACGGCATCATCGGCCGCATCACCGCCGACAAGATGATTTCACCGCCAGGTCACCCGTCCTACCATTTCGACCCGGCCACGGATCTGGTGCTCGACCGCAAGACACCGCTTACCGGCCACGCCAACGGCATGGCGTTCCATGCCTATGACGCCGGCGGACGCCTGCTGCTCAAGCGCATCTACTATTCGATCGGCGGCGGCTTCGTGGTGTCGGAAGAAGAGCTGCAGCGCATGAAGGCCAAGGGGTCGGTGACATCGGAAGGCAAGAAAGTGCCTTATCCCTTCAAGAACGCCGTCGAGATGCTCAAGATGGCGGCCAAGAGCGGGCTTTCCATCGCCGAGATGAAGCGCGTCAACGAGGAAACGCAGATGTCGCGCGAGGAGCTCGACGCCGGCCTCGACGCCATCTGGGGGGCGATGAAGAGCTGCATCGACCGTGGCCTGTCGCAGGACGGCATCATGCCGGGCGGGCTGAAGGTGCGGCGCCGGGCCCGGCAGTTGCACGACAAGCTGCAGGAACAGTGGCAGCAGAATCGTCCAAATCCGCTGCTCGCCAACGACTGGCTGTCGATCTACGCCATGGCGGTCAACGAGGAGAATGCCGCCGGCGGCCGCGTCGTCACCGCACCGACCAACGGGGCGGCCGGCACGCTGCCGGCAGTACTGCGCTACTGGCTGCATTTCCATCCCGAGGCCGACCAGCCCAGCATTCGCGACTTCCTGCTGACGGCTGCCGCCGTCGGCGGCATCATCAAGACCAATGCGTCGATCTCGGGCGCCGAGGTCGGCTGCCAGGGCGAGGTCGGGTCCGCCTCGGCGATGGCCGCTGCCGGCCTGTGCGCCGTCATGGGCGGCACGCCCGAGCAGGTCGAGAATGCCGCCGAAATCGCGCTCGAACACCATCTCGGCATGACTTGCGATCCGGTCGGCGGGCTGGTCCAGGTGCCGTGCATCGAGCGCAATGCGCTTGGCGCGGTCAAGGCGGTGACGGCCGCGTCGCTGGCGATCAAGGGCGACGGCGTCCATTTCGTGCCGCTCGACGCGGCGATCGAGACCATGCGCCAGACCGGTCTCGACATGAACGAGAAGTACAAGGAAACCAGCCTCGGCGGTCTCGCCGTCAATGTCGTGGAGTGCTGAGCAACGCTGGCCACTGTGGAGAAGCCCCTTCATGCCGTTGACGTCCCGGCGCTCCGGACTAACCTTAGCGAATGGATCTCAATCTCCTAAAACTGTGCGTCGGCTGCGACAGCGTCGAGGATCTCGAGGAATGGATCGAGTTCCGTCTCGACGAACGGCGCCGGGCCGGCGAGCCGGCCGAACACTGGCACACCACCCGCATGGTGCCCACGCGTGGCGCCGAGATCACCGATGGCGGTTCGCTCTACTGGGTGATCAAGGGCAGTGTGCAATGCCGGCAGCTGATCACCGAGATCCGGCCGTT
The DNA here is from genome assembly GCF_007003935.1 of Mesorhizobium sp. WSM4310. Taxonomy (NCBI): domain Bacteria; kingdom Pseudomonadati; phylum Pseudomonadota; class Alphaproteobacteria; order Hyphomicrobiales; family Phyllobacteriaceae; genus Mesorhizobium; species Mesorhizobium sp. WSM4310. Next base: position 16,812 of record NZ_VFTA01000012.1, on the reverse strand, counting down.
CATTGACGACGAGGGCATCGGTCGCTGCCACCTTATGCTTGATCCGCATGTCGTGCGCACCGACTGGCAGCCGCGCCGGGCCTTCCAGGGTTGGCGCTATTTGAAACCGTCGGATGCACCACCTGATCTCGGCAAAGGCAAGGCGGGACTGGTCGAGATGCCGCCGAAACTCAGGCGCGAGCTTGCCGATCTCGGCTTGCTGTAGGCCGTCGCACGCAGGCGCTGCCTGTTTTGGCGCGGGCTTTTCTGGCCCTCCATCTTGCTTCGCACTGGACTTGCAAGCGGCGCGACAACGCCACATCTTGAAATTCATGCGCAATGAAAAGCTGACGAAGCCGACAAGGGCCAATGGGCTGGAGAGCCAGCCAGCGTGGCGGTTCTCGTCCTGTCCAGGTGAAAGCCATCATTCCGGCGCAGAAAAAGTGTTGGATGACATCACGCGGCTGTCCAGGCGGACAGGGCATCTGCGGGGCGGTGGGAAATGTTAGCAGCAATTATCGGTCTGGTCGCATTGCTGCTGGTGCTCCTGGGCATAGCCTCGGCCTTCCTGCGGGCCGATCCGGCCCGGCTGGCAACCGGCATGAGAACACTGGGACCGATCCTGCTGGCGCTGGTAGGCACCGCCGTGCTTCTGGTCGGCCGAAGCGGAATCGGCAGCATCATGCTGTTCGTGGCGATCGGCTGGTATGCCGCCACGCGCACGAACCGGCCTGATGCCAGGCCGGCGCCGGGAAAACGCTCAACGGTGCGGACGGCAGCGCTCGAAATGGAGCTGGATCACGATACCGGCGGCCTCGAAGGGCTGGTTCTGGCCGGCCGCCATGACGGCAAGATGCTTGGCGCTATGGGCCTTGCGGAGTTGCAACATCTCTACCGCGAACTCTCCGCCGATGCGGAGAGCCGCCAGCTGCTAGAGACGTATCTTGACGGCAGATTTCCCGTCTGGCGCAAAAACACTGAGACGAACGGTGGCGAAGGGCTGGGTGTTGCGCCAGGTCCGGGCGCCATGACTAAGGAGGAGGCCTACAAGGTCCTTGGTCTTGAAGCGGGGGCCGCCGCGGCGGATGTCCGCAAGGCGCACCGCCGCCTGATGCAGCGCCTGCACCCCGATATCGGCGGCACGTCTTTCCTGGCGGCGCGAATCAACGAAGCCAAGGACGTCTTGCTCTCCAATCACAACTAGTCTCCTTCGACGCAAAAAATTTTCCGGGAGATGCTTCCACGCCGCCCTACTGCTGGACGGCGTAGCACTCGATTTTCTTCTTCTTCAAAGCGGTACAGGCCTTCCAGGCGGCGTCTTTCGAGCCAAAGCCGCCGAAACGGGCGCGGTAGTAGGTGACGCCGTCCTTGTCGAACGCGACGGTGAAGCCGGAAGCATCCGCCAGCGCTTTTGGTGCCTGCTTGCTGGTCTTGTCGAGGACGGCCTGGGCTTCCGACTGCTTCGGTGAAGAGGCGACTTGGATGGCCCAGCCCGACGGCACCGAAGCGGTGTTGACCGGATCGACGCTTGACGCCGCCTCGGCGGCCTGCGTCGGCTCGGCATAGGCGGCCACGACCTGCGCCGTGGCGACCTTGGGGGCGGAGACGATGACCGTCTTCACCTTCTTTGCCGGGGCGACCAGCGTGGGCGCTTCGGCCTGGGCATTGCTGTCGGCGGTGTCATCCTCGGCAACCGTTGCGTCGTCGGCGACGGCGTCATCGGCGCTGGCCACCGCGACCGGCTTCTCGTCCGGGGTCGGCGCGTCGTGCTTGGGCAGGAGAACCTTGGCAAGGGCCTTGATCGGGTTGCTGCTGTCGGCCTTGGCGACCAGGTCGCCGCCGCCGCGGGTCGAGGCCCTCGGCAGGTAGGTGTTGATCAACGATGCCATCTGGTTGTCGCGGCTGCCGCCCGACGTGCCGCCCATGACAACGGCGACGAGGCGACGGTTGCCGTCGGCCACGGATGAGACGAGGTTGAAGCCGGAGGCACGGGTGTAGCCGGTCTTGATGCCGTCGACGCCCTTGATGCGTCCGAGCAGACGGTTGTGGCCGTTGATGCGCTGGCGGCCATAGAGAAAGGAACGCTGCGAGAAGTAGCCATAATACTGGGGAAAATGCTCCCTGAGCGCGATGCCGAGCGTCGCCATGTCGCGCGCGGTGGTGAACTGGCCGGGGTCGGGCAGGCCGTTGGCGTTGCGGAAGACCGTGCCGTTCATGCCGAGCTGCCGCGCCTTGGCGGTCATCATGCGGGCAAAAGTGGTTTCATCGCCGCCAATCATTTCACCAAGTGCCGTGGCCGAGTCGTTCGCGGACTTGGTGACGATCGACAGGATCGCGGTTTCAACCGAGACCGAACCGCCCGGCTTCACGCCGAGTTTCGTCGGCGCTTCGGCGGAGGCCTTGGCGGAAAACACGACAGGCGTGTTCCGGCTGATCTTGCCCTTCGCCATCGCTTCGAAGGTCAGATAAAGCGTCATCATCTTGGTCAGCGACGCCGGATAGCGCCTGCCGTTGGCATCCGCGGAGTAGAGCACCTTGCCCGTCTTGGCGTCCACGACGATGGCGGCCGGCCGTGCTGCCAGCGAGGAGGCAACGTCGGCGCAAACGAACGTCATCGCCAGGGCGAAGACCATCATCGCTTTGAGGGGGGAGGTGGATTTGGAAACGATGCCCAACAACGCCTTACGCACTGATATTTCCCTTGAATTCTTCGTTGCGTTGGAGGCGGCAAAGGGTCCTGCCTCACTTTCAGCCAAGCTAACGGGGCAGCGTTACCAATCCGTTTATGGTAACCGCCGCGTTCACCATTTTCTTCGGGCTTGAAACGCACTTTATTTGATTTTTAGCCATTGCCTGCGCAGGCGGCGGCGCCCGCCGGCGAAATATTGACTTTTGTGCGGCGCACAATATACTCTAGTGCATTGCACAAGGGCGCCCCGAAGAAGGACGCCTCAACCGTCAAGGGAATCGTGAAATGACCCAGACCTATGAGGACTTCAGCAAATACGGTAAGGAATTCGCCGACACCGGTTTGAAGAGCTTCGCTTCGCTCTCCAAGGGCGCTCAGGCGATCGCCACCGAAGCCGGTGAATACACCAAGAAGAGCTTCGAAGCCGGCAGCGCCGCTTTCGAGAAGCTGTTTTCGGCCAAGTCGCTGGACAAGGCGATCGAGATCCAGTCCGACTACGCCAAGCAGTCCTACGAGGCGTTCGTCGCCGAGGCCACCAAGATCGGCGATCTCTACGCCGAACTCGCCAAGGAAGCCTACAAGCCGTTCGAATCGATCGTTGCCAAGGCGAAGTAATTTCGGCCAATAGTTTTAGATCCGGACCCTTTGGGCCCGGGGCGAAACCCGGTCGCGGAAACGCGGCCGGGTTTTTTCGTGCTAATTTCCGGTTTGCGGCGGCGTGGCGCTTCACGATTGCGAAAATCCGCCAAGTTTGGTCACCTAGCCATATTGTCAGCTAACCAGAAGGGCTTAAAATCGTCCATCGAACACCTACATGTTGAACTCGCATGGGGATTCGAAAGAGGCAGGATTACGTGACGATCGGTTTGACTGCCATGAGACAAGTGGCGCGGATGCAAAACGGCGGCGGCGACGGCAATGAGGCCGGCCGCGGGACGGCCGTCATCACGCGCACCAAAACCAAGACCAAGAAGCCCAGCCTTTATCGGGTCCTCATCCTCAACGACGACTACACTCCAATGGAGTTCGTGGTTCACGTGCTGGAGCGTTTTTTCCAGAAGGACCGCGAAGCCGCCACACGCATCATGCTTCATGTTCACAATCATGGAGTGGGCGAGTGCGGGGTCTATACATTCGAGGTGGCCGAGACCAAAGTGTCTCAGGTCATGGATTTCGCCCGACAGAATCAGCATCCGCTGCAATGCGTGATGGAGAAGAAGTGAGGTAACATGCCGGCTTTCTCCCAAGGCCTGGAAAAGGCGCTTCACCAGGCGCTGACGCTCGCCAATGAGCGGCACCATGAATACGCAACCCTTGAACATCTGCTGCTCGCGTTGATCGACGACACCGAGGCGGCCGCCGTCATGCGCGCCTGCAACGTCGATCTCGACGAGCTCAAGCACACTGTTCTGACCTATATCGACACCGAGCTCGACAATCTGGTCACCGGCTACGACGAGGATTCCAAGCCGACCGCCGGCTTCCAGCGCGTCATCCAGCGCGCGGTGATCCATGTGCAGTCGTCCGGTCGCGAGGAAGTGTCGGGCGCCAACGTGCTCGTCGCCATCTTCGCCGAGCGCGAAAGCCACGCCGCCTATTTCCTGCAGGAACAGCAGATGACGCGCTACGACGCTGTCAACTACATCTCGCACGGCATCGCCAAGCGTCCGGGCGCATCGGAGACGCGCTCGCCGCGCGGTGCCGATGACGAGCAGGGCGGCCAGAACGGCGCAGAGCCGCAGGAGGAAGGCGGCAAGAAAAAGCAGCAGCAGGATGCGCTGACCGCTTATTGCGTCAACCTCAACAACAAGGCCAAGGCCGGCAAGATCGATCCGCTGATCGGCCGCGAGTCGGAGATCAACCGCACCATCCAGGTGCTGTGCCGCCGCTCCAAGAACAACCCGCTTTATGTCGGCGACCCGGGGGTCGGCAAGACGGCGATCGCCGAAGGTCTGGCCAAGCGCATCGTCGAGGGCGACGTTCCCGAAGTGCTGCACAACGCCACCATCTTCGCGCTCGACATGGGCACGTTGCTGGCCGGCACGCGCTACCGCGGCGATTTCGAGGAACGGCTGAAGCAGGTCGTCAAGGAGCTCGAGGATTATCCGGGCGCGGTACTGTTCATCGACGAGATCCATACGGTGATCGGGGCAGGGGCCACCTCGGGCGGCGCCATGGACGCGTCGAACCTGTTGAAGCCGGCTCTGTCGTCGGGTGCGATCCGCTGCATCGGCTCGACCACCTACAAGGAGTTCCGCCAGTTCTTCGAGAAGGACCGTGCTCTGGTGCGGCGCTTCCAGAAGATCGACGTCAACGAACCGACCATCGAGGATGCCATCGAGATCATGAAGGGCCTGAAGCCCTATTTCGAGGAGTTCCACAAGGTCCGCTACACGAGCGAAGCGATCAAGGCCTCGGTCGAGTTGTCGGCGCGCTACATCAACGACCGCAAGCTGCCGGACAAGGCGATCGACGTGATCGACGAGACCGGTGCCTCGCAGATGCTGGTGCCGGAAGCCAAGCGCAAGAAGACCATCGGCATCAAGGAGATCGAAGCAACGATCGCCACCATGGCGCGCATCCCGCCGAAGACGGTTTCGGCCGATGACGAGAAGGTGCTGCAGGGCCTCGATATCGAGCTGAAGCGCGTCGTCTATGGTCAGGACACCGCCATCACGGCGCTGACCTCGGCGATCAAGCTGGCCCGTGCCGGCCTGCGCGAACCGGAAAAGCCGATCGGCTCGTATCTGTTCTCGGGTCCGACCGGCGTCGGCAAGACGGAAGTGGCCAAGCAACTCGCTGCCTCGCTCGGCGTCGAGCTGATCCGCTTCGACATGTCGGAATATATGGAACGCCACACCGTTTCGCGGTTGATCGGCGCGCCTCCCGGCTATGTCGGCTTCGACCAGGGCGGCCTGCTCACCGACGGCGTCGACCAGCATCCGCACTGCGTGCTGCTGCTCGACGAGGTCGAGAAGGCGCATCCGGACCTGTTCAACATCCTGTTGCAGGTGATGGACCACGGCAAGCTGACCGACCACAACGGCAAGCAGATCGACTTCCGCAATGTCATCCTGATCATGACCACCAATGCGGGCGCATCCGATGCGCAGCGCGCGGCGATCGGTTTCGGGTCGACCAAGCGCGAAGGCGACGATGTCGAGGCGATCAACCGGCTGTTCACGCCGGAGTTCCGCAACCGTCTCGATGCGATCATCCCGTTCGGTTCGCTGCCGGTTCCCGTCATCCATCAGGTGGTGCAGAAGTTCGTCATGCAGCTCGAGGCGCAGCTCTCCGAGCGTGGCGTCACCTTCGACCTGTCGCCGGATGCGATCGCGTGGCTGGCCGACAAGGGCTATGACGAGCGCATGGGCGCGCGGCCGCTCGGCCGTGTGATCCAGGAGCACATCAAGAAGCCGCTGGCTGACGAGGTGCTGTTCGGCAAGCTCAAGAAGGGCGGCACGGTGCGCGTCACCGTCGAGAAGAAGGAAACCGGCGAGACCGGCCTGAAGCTCGAATCGCTGGCCGACGAGGCGCCTGTCAAGCCGAAGAAGGAAGAGCCGGAAGACGCGCCGAAGCCGCGCAAGACCGCGGCCAAGAAGCCAGCCGCCAAGAAGGTCGTGGCGCAGAAGCCGGAGCCCAAGGGCAAGGATGGCGGCAAGCGCAGCTTGGTCCCGCAACTGCCCCGCAAGGGCTGATCGGCACGCACCCGAAAAAGCCCCGGCAACGGGGCTTTTTCATTTTGAGCAATGGGGTGGCTATGCCCGGCCAGATCGTCATCCTCAACGGCGCGCCGCGGTCGGGAAAATCGAGCATCGCTCGCGCCATTCAGGAAAGCTTCGATGGCGCATGGATGAATCTGGGCGTCGACAGCTATGCCCAGATCATACCGCCGCGACTTCGCCCGGGAGTAGGGCTGCGGCCCGGCGGCGAACGCCCCGACCTCGAAGTGTTCGTGCCACGCCTTTATGCCGCCCTTTACGAATCGATCGCGGCGCATAGCCGGCTGGGGCTGAACGTCGTGACGGATGTCGGCCATCACGATGCCTATTCGAGGCCGCTCGATTGCCTGGCCGATTGCGCGCGCCGTCTCGCCGGCCTGCCGGTGCTGTTTGTCGGCGTTCGCTGTCCGATCGAAATCATCATGGAAAGGCGAGCCGCCAGCGAGGCGGGCAGGGGGTATATCACCCGCTCTTCGGACGATCCCACCCCTTTGCCCGTGCGCCTGTGGCAGGAAGCGGTGCACCGGCCGGGCGTGTATGATCTTGAGGTCGACACCTCGGTCCTCAGCCCTGAACAGTGCGCCCAAGCGATCCGCCGGCGCCTGCGTGATGGCGCCCAGCCGGGCGCGATCGAGCGGTTGGCTCGAGCCGCCAGCTAGACTTTCTCCTGCCCGCGAAACGAGTTGCGGCTCAGCTTCCCAGCGCCGCCCGTATTTTCTCGGCATTCCCGGCAAGCACTTCGGGTTTCTCCATCACGCCGCTATGCGGCTTCAACGGGATGCCGTCGAAACGCGGAATGACATGGACGTGCAGGTGATAGACGGTCTGGCCGGAGGCCGGCTCGTTGAACTGCAGGATGGTAACGCCGTCGGCATTATGCGCCTTCTTGACTGCCCGCGCCACTTTCTGGACGACGTTGAAGAGCGGGCCGAAGGTCGACGGGTTGGCGTCGAGCAGATTGCGCGACGGGGCTTTTGGCACCACCAGCGTATGGCCGGGCCCTTGCGGCATCACATCCATGAAGGCGACGACGGCATCGTCTTCGTAGACGCGGTGCGAGGGAATTTCTCCGCGCAGGATCTTGGCGAAGATGTTGTCGGTCTCATAGGCGGTTTCAGCCATGGCGAACACTCCGGATTGTGCCTCGCGTCCCGTGTAGCGAAGCTGTCCCGGACCGGCAAGACGATGGGACGGGCGATCGGGCGAGATCGGCCATGCCAGAAGGCCTGCTACTCCTCGAGATCCTTGCGAAACGGCGTGTGTTCTTCGAGATAGCCGCTCATCCGCTCCACCTCGCGCCGCTCGCGCTGGAGATAGTCGGCCACCGCATTGCGCAAGCCGGGATGCGAAATGTAGTGGGCCGAATGCATCGTTACCGGCCGGTAGCCGCGCGCCAGCTTGTGCTCCCCCTGGGCGCCCGCCTCGACCACCTTCAGCTTGCGTTCGATGGCGAAGTCGATGGCCTGGTGATAACAGACCTCGAAATGCAGGAAGGGGTGATCCTCGATGCAGCCCCAGTTGCGGCCGTAGAGCGCGTCGGAGCCGATGAAATTGATGGCGCCGGCAATGTAGCGCCCGTTTCGCCTGGCCATCACCAGCAGGATGTCGTCGGCCATGCGTTCGCCGATCAGCGAGAAGAACTGGCGGTTCAGATAGGGGCGGCCCCATTTGCGGCTGCCGGTGTCCATGTAGAAGGCGAAGAAGTTGTCCCACGCCTTTTCCGTCAGGTCCTTGCCGGTCAGCCAGTCGATGGTGATGCCATCGGCGAGCGCCTCGCGCCGTTCCTTCTTCATCGCCTTGCGCTTGCGCGAGGCAAGCGTGGCGAGAAAGTCGTCATAGGTCGAAAAGCCTTCGTTGAAGAAGTGGAATTGCTGGTCTGTACGGTGCAGGAAACCGGCGGCCTCGAGCGTTGCGACATCGCTCTCCCGCGCGAAGGTGACATGCGCCGAGGACACGCCGAGCTTGTCGGTCACCATTTTGAGGCCAGCGGCAAGCCCGGCCTTCACCGCATCCGGATCCTCGCCCTTGCCGACCAGCAGGCGAGGACCGGTGACCGGCGTGAACGGCACGGCGCATTGCAGTTTTGGATAATAGCGGCCGCCGGCGCGCTCGAAGGCGTCAGACCAGCCGTGGTCGAACACATATTCGCCCTGGCTGTGCGATTTGAGATAGCAGGGGACGGCGCCCAGCAGCCTGCCTTGCGCGGTCTCCAGCCGCAAATGATGCCCCTGCCAGCCGGTGCGTCGCACGGCGCAGCCGGAATCTTCCAGCGCGCTTAAAAAAGCGAATGAAACGAGCGGGTTATAATCATTTTCCGCATCGCCGCGCGTGGTGCCTGCAAAGCCGTTCCACTCATCGCAGGTGAACGCGCCGATGCCTGCGGCGATACGGATCGAATAATCCGCATTTGCAGTTTGCCCGTCGCCATCGTCGCCCTGATCCATGAGGCTTATTTAAGCTCCATCCGGGCCGCTACAAGTCACATTTCAGACACCCCGCTCAAGCGACCTTGACCAGCTCGGGTTCGAACCCTTCGAATGTCATCTGATCAGCATATTTGAAGGTCAAGTCGATCGCGGGCTGATCGTGCACCGTCCAGGTGATGACAGGCATTTTGAGCTTTTCACGCACGAAGCTGACGAACGGATTCGGCAGGTCGCCGGCGGCGTAGGAGGTGAAGGACAGCTCATGCGCCAGCATCGAAAAATGCGCCTCGATCAGCTTGAGGTCCTTGCCGTAGGCGGTCAGGCCAGCGGGAATGCCGGCTGCATGTTTCGGGAAATCGCGGATCAGCCAGTGATCGAACGACATGATCGCCGCCTTGCCCTTGTAGCGCTTGAGCATTTTGCCGACGCGCGCCACCAGGCCTTCGTCGCGGCCTGGAACCCCTTTCAGCTCGACGACCATGGGCACGCGGCCGTCGACGAGGTCGAGCGCTTCCTGCAGCGTCGGCACACGGTCGGATGTGCCGCCAACCCTGAGCGCGGTCAGTTCGGCCGCGCTGCGCTGCCAGACGAAACCGTCCTCTCCGGTCAGCCTTTTCAGGTCGCCATCATGGATGATGATGGGAACGCCATCAGACGACAGATGCACGTCGCATTCGATGGCGTAGCCGCGTTCGGCCGCGGCGGTGAAGGCGGATAGCGTGTTTTCCCAGCGCGTCTTGTTCATGTCGTGGAAGCCGCGATGGGCAACGGGCCGGGCAGTCAGCCAGGATAGGTCAGTCATGTCAGGCCTTCGTTCATTCGACTTCGAAGATGGCTTCGATTTCCACTGCGGCATTAAGCGGCAGGGAGGCAGTGCCGACGGCGGAGCGGGCATGCTTGCCGCGCTCGCCAAGGGCGGCGACCAGGAAATCGGAAGCGCCGTTGGCAACCAGATGCTGCTCGACAAAGTCGGGGGCAGAGGCAACGAAGACGGTGATCTTCACCAGCCGGCGGATCTTCTCCAGGTCGCCGAGCGCGGCCTTGGCCTGCGCCAGAATGTTGATCGCGCAGTATTTCGCCGCGTCCTTGCCGCCTGCCGTGTCGACGTCGCAGCCGAGCAGGCCGCTCGCCTGCAGCTTGCCGTCCTTGAGCGGCAATTGCCCGGCGGTGAACAGCAGAGTGCCCGACCTGCAATAGGGGACGTAGTTGGCGGCAGGTGCGGCGGCGACAGGAAGCGTCACGCCGAGATCGCTTAGCCGCTTTTCGATTGTTTCACTCATTGCTTTTCCCTATTGCTGGAAGGCGCCGCGCTGGCGGGGCCGAAATTGCTATTTTTGCCTCGCTTCCGCCACGACTTTTTTTAAGCTGGACCATCTTTCCCTGCGGCCTGCCATCAGCCGCGACGATCGGAGTACCCCATGCGCGCAGCGCGCCTTGCATTCCATGCCGTTCTGTTGTCGGCGGTGTTCCCGATAGTTCCCGCCTTCGCCGTACCGGCGCTGCAGGCGCATCGCGCCGTGTATGACCTTACCCTCAAAAAGGCCTCAGACCGCTCCGGCATAACAGGCATATCCGGTCGCATGGTCTACGAATTCAACGGTTCGGCCTGCGAAGGCTATACGGTGAAATTCCGGTTCGTCACCCAGATCGTCACCAACGACAATACGCGATTGACCGACCAGCAGACGACGACTTTCGAGGATGCCGAAGGCAAGACCTTCTCATTTGTGACCAAATCCTTTGTCGACCAGAACCTCGACAAGGAGGTCAAGGGTATCGCCACGAAAGATCAGAAGGGGCTCAAGGTCGATATCGACAAGCCCGAGAAGAGCAGTCTGGAACTCGCCGCGACCCAGTTTCCGACCCAGCATTTGGTCGAACTGATCGGCAAGGCCGAAAAAGGCGAGAATTTCTACCAGACGAACCTGTTCGACGGGTCGGAGGACGCCAACAAGGTAATGGCGACCACCGTCGTCGTCGGCAAGAAGACCGAAGCCGACAAGGCCGATCCGGAGGCTCCGGCGCTGGCCAAGCTCGCCACCGACAAATACTGGCCGGTCGACATCGCCTATTTCGACGACAGCGCCCAGAACGGCGAAGAAGTGCCGGAATACCGGATCAGCTTCAAGCTGCACGACAACGGCATCACCCGCGATCTCACCATGGACTATGGCGACTTCTCGATGACCGGCAAGCTGGTCAACCTGTCGCTGTTCGACCAGACCAAGCCTTGCCCGGTCTCGAAATAGCAGGGTTGCTCAATTGAACTGGCCGCGGCGGGCTTGATGGCGGTCTACGTCGATGCGGCGATCTGGAAATGGGCCGGCCATCGCTGGTGCCACCTGATGGCCGACGACACTGACGAACTGCATCGTTTCGCCGCCGCGCTTGGCGTCAAGCGTTCATCCTACCAGGGGCCGCCCAAGACATCGGCTCCGCATTATGACATAACCGGCTTGGAGCGCGACCGCGCGGTGCGGCTCGGCGCCATCGAATGCAGCCGCGAGGAGATCGTCGCGATCTTCCGGCGGGTGCGGGTGCCCAATGGAAAGGCCAAACGATGACACCAACAGCATTTCTCGCCTATTGCGCCGCCGTCACACTCGCTGCCGCCACGCCTGGGCCTGCTATGTTCACGGTCATCACCAATGGTGTGTCACGCGGTTTCCTGCGTGCCTTCATGGCCGGCGTCGGGGTCGCCGCCGGCGATGCCGTGCTGGTCACCCTGGCGCTGCTCGGCCTGGTGGCGCTGGCGCAAACCTTCGAATGGATCTTTCTCCTGCTAAAATATGCCGGCGCCGCCTACCTGATCTTTCTCGGCATCAGGATGTGGCGCGCCTCGACCGCGCAATCGAATGGGCCGCGGACGGCCGAGGCGAGATTGTCCCGGTCTTTTTTCCTTGGCGCGTCCATTGCGCTGGGCAACCCCAAGGCGATCCTGTTCCACGCCTCGATCATGCCGCTGATCCTCAACCTCGACACGCTGACATTTGTCGACGGCCTGCTGGTGGTGGCCACCGTCATCAGCGTCAATATCCTGACCATGGGGGTCTATGCGGCGCTTGCCGGCCGGGCGTCTAGCTGGTTCAGGACACCGAAGCGCATGCGGCTGATGAACCGGTTTGCCGGCAGCGCGATGATCGGCACCGGAGCGCTGATTGCCGCACGTTGAGCGGTAAACCGCCGCCCCGCTTGCGTTTGTCGCGCTTCCCCTCTATATGCGCGCTCATTCCACACACGGACTTTGGTGTCTGCCCGGGAGAAATCCGGCTGAAACCTCCGGTGGCGTTAGAGGACATCGTCCAAAAATGCCTGTGTCCGTGGAGGCTAACCGGAAAGGAAAATGAGAATGGCTCTGCCTGATTTCAGCATGCGCCAGCTTTTGGAAGCTGGCATTCACTTCGGCCACCAGACCCACCGCTGGAACCCGAAAATGGCGCCGTACATCTACGGCGCCCGCAACAACATCCACATCATCGACCTCTCGCAGACGGTGCCTTTGCTGCACCAGGCGCTGAAGCAGGTTTCCGACACCGTTGCCAAGGGCGGCCGCGTGCTGTTCGTCGGCACCAAGCGCCAAGCGTCCGACATCGTCGCCGATGCGGCGCAGCGTTCGGCCCAGTACTATGTCAATTCGCGTTGGCTCGGCGGCATGCTGACCAACTGGAAGACGATCTCGAATTCGATCCAGCGCCTGCGCAAGCTCGACGAGATGCTGGCCGGCGAGGCCCAGGGCCTCACCAAGAAGGAGCGCCTGAACCTCGACCGCGAGCGCGAGAAGCTCGACAAGGCTCTGGGCGGCATCAAGGACATGGGCTCGACGCCTGACCTGATGTTCGTGATCGACACCAACAAGGAAGCGATCGCCATCCTCGAGGCCAAGCGTCTCGGCATCCCGGTCGTCGCCATCATCGATTCGAACTGCGATCCGGACAAGATCGACTTCCCGATCCCTGGCAATGACGACGCGGCCCGCGCCATCCAGCTCTATTGCGACCTGATCGCCAAGGCTGCGATCGACGGCATCGCCCGTCAGCAGGGCGCGCTCGGCGTCGATATCGGCGCTTCGGTCGAAGCCCCGGTCGAGCCGGCGCTCGATCCGGCTCCGTCGACCGAGACCCCTCAGGCGTAAAACGGCGAGGGCCGGTTCCGGCCTTCATCTTTCTAATATTTTGGCACGCTAAACGGACGCATCATCGAGTAGCGGTGGTGCGTCGGTGCATTTAAAACAAAGAGGCGACAATGAGCATTTCGGCTGCACAGGTCAAAGAACTCCGCGACTTGACCGGCGCGGGCATGATGGACTGCAAGGCGGCGTTGAACGAGACCAACGGCAACATGGAAGAAGCCGTCGACTGGCTGCGCAAGAAGGGCATTTCCAAGGCTGACAAGAAGGCCGGCCGCACCGCGGCCGAGGGGCTGATCGGCGTCGATGCCGGCGTCCGCGAAGCTGCCGTCGTCGAGGTCAATTCCGAGACCGACTTCGTCGCCCGCAACGCCGCGTTCCAGGAGATCGTCGCCAACGTTGCCAAGGTTGCTCTCGCCTACGGCACGACGGAAGCCGTGGCTGCCGCGAAGTATCCGGGTTCGGACAAGTCGGTCACCGACACCATCAAGGATGCGGTCGGCACCATTGGCGAGAATCTGGGCTTCCGCCGCTCGGCCAAGCTGACGGTTCCGCACGGCGCGGTTGCGACCTATGTCCACAACGCGGTCGCCGACGGCCTCGGCAAGCTCGGCGTGCTGGTTGCGATCGAAACCACCGGCAACGAGCATGCCGCCAATGCTTTCGGCCGTCAGGTCGCCATGCATGTCGCCGCCACCAACCCGATGGCGTTGACGGCGGAGCAGATCGATCCGGCAGCGGTCGAGCGTGAGAAGGCGATCTTCTCCGATCAGGCGCGCCAGTCCGGCAAGCCGGAAGCGATCATCGAAAAGATGGTCGAGGGCCGCATGCGCAAGTTCTACGAGGAAGTCGTGCTCTTGAAGCAGGCCTTCGTGCTCAATCCCGACATCACCGTCGAGAAGGCGCTGAAGGATGCCGAGAAGGAAATCGGCGCGCCGGCCAAGATCACGGCCTATTTGCGCTTCGCGCTCGGCGAGGGCATCGAGAAGGAAGAGACCGACTTCGCGGCGGAAGTCGCGGCGGCGGTCAAGAAGTAAACTTCCTACCGCTTTATGCCGAAAGCGTTTTTCGGCCGGATGTCCGCAGGGATGTCCGGCCGATTTCTTGTGCGGTGTCGATAAAGGCCCGTAGTTTCGGCGCCATCGCCGCACGGCGCGGGAAATAGAGGAAAAGGCCGGGTTCCTCGATTGCCGATTGCGGCAGGACCTGCACCAGGCGGCCGGCCGCAAGATCGGCGCGCGCCAGCGGTTCGAACATATAGGCAAGGCCCACTCCGGCTAGCGCCAGGTCAATCGCCGCGAGCGAATCCGTGACGACGACCGTACCGCCGGTCTGCATCACGACATCCTTGCCGTCTTCGGTCAAATCCCAGCGATAGAGGGCACCGGAGCGGACAAGCCGGTAGCCGATGCAATTGTGGTTGGCGAGATCGGCGACGCTGCGCGGACGGCCGCGGCGCCCGATATAGGCGGGAGAAGCGACGATGACGGTTTTGAACGGAGGCGTGAGCCGCACGGCCACCATGTCCTGCGCGATCATCTCGCCCAGCCGGATGCCGGCGTCAAAGCCTTCGCCGACGATGTCGACCAGCCCCTGATCGGCGAAAATCTCCACCGTAACGTCCGGATAGCGCTCGGCCATCGCCGCGACGACAGGCGTCACCGCCAATGGAATCGCGATGGTGGAGGCGTTGATCCTGAGCAGGCCGGAGGGCCTGCCCTTGACGCTGCGGATTCGATCGATCCGCTCGCCAATATCCTGAAGGGCAGGAGCCGCGGTCTCCACCAGCGCCTTGCCGGCTTCGGTCAGTGAGACGCTGCGCGTCGTGCGCGCGAACAAGGGCTGGCCGATGCGCTCCTCGACCAGCCGCACCGCATGGCTGACCGCTGACGGGCTCATGCCAAGTTCGGCGGCGGCAAGCGCGAAGCCGCCACGCCGGGCAACGGCCACGATGACAGGCAGATGCGTGAGGAGATCCCGATCCATTCATGCACGATATCGCATGGTGTTTGCAGACAATGCAATCTTATCGATGCCGACGCGGTGATCCACATTGTCGCCAACACGTCGGCGCCCCCACACATCGGCAATCGGCCGATGGCATCAAGGAGAAGAGACATGAATGCATTGAAGCACGTAACGTTCGCGGCAGGCATGGCGCTGGCGCCGATCGATGCCGGCGGGGCCGAACCTTCCGGCTGGCAGGCGCTCGCGGACGAACGCGCGGTCATCCGCATTGCGGACGCCATCGACCGCGCCGTCGACGCGCAGGACTGGAAACTGGCGCGCAGCTACTTCGCGGATCGGATTACCGCTGATTTCAGCAGCCTGTCCGGGCAGCCTGCGGCCAACATCGCCTCCGACGAGCTGATCGGCACCTGGGCCGGCAATCTCAAGGGCTCGAAGAGGAGCCTGCATTTGCGCACCAATCACCAGGTCGTTCTCAAGGCGGACACGGCGACCGTCTGTTCGAATGGCTATGCCTGGAACCGGATGGAAGGCAATGGCGACCCGCTTTGGGAAGTCTGGGGTACCTATGAGCATCACCTGACGCGCTCCTCCTCCGGCTGGAAAGTCGACGGCTTCACGTTCCGCATGACGCATGAGCGCGGCAATCCTTGGGTCAAGGCGACCCCAGGCCTGTGAGGCCACAGCTTTCACCAGCAAGTATTGGAAAACGATCATGACCATGACCTATTACACCCTCGGCAATAGCGGCCTCAGGGTCAGCCGGCTGGCGCTCGGCACGATGACTTTCGGCAAGGAATGGGGCTGGGGAGCTGACAGGGAGACAGCCCGCGCGATGTTCGACGCCTATGTCGAGACGGGCGGCAATTTCTTCGACACGGCGGACCTCTACACCGGTGGCACGGCCGAAGCCTGGCTTGGCGAATTCATCGCCGAGCGGGGCTTGCGCGACACCGCGGTAATCGCCAGCAAGTTCACCATGAACATGCAGCCGGGCAATCCGAATGCCGGCGGCAACGGCCGCAAGAACATCATGCGGGCGGTCGATGCCTCGCTGAAGCGGCTGGGCACCGACTATATAGATCTCTATCTCATGCATGTGTGGGACAGGCTGACGCCGGCCGAGGAGGTCATGCGCTCGCTGGACGATCTCGTGCGCGCGGGGAAAATTCGCCATGTCGGCCTGTCCGATGTGCCGGCCTGGTATGCGGGACGGGCACAGGCGATCGCCGAGCTGCGCGGGTATGAGCCGGTTTCTGCCCTGCAGCTCGAATACTCCCTGGCCGAGCGCTCGATCGAGAACGAGTTCGTGCCTTTCGGCACGCGCCATGGCGCCGGCATCATGGTCTGGAGCCCGCTCGCCAGTGGGCTGCTCAGCGGCAAGTATCGGCCGGCCCAGGCCGGAAATGCCGGCCGGCTCGACGGTTTCCGCAATTCGGCTCATCCGGGATTCCAGAAATTCACGGAGCGCAACTGGGCCATCGTGGCCGAACTCGAAAAGGTCGCGTCCGAACTCGGCCGCAGCATGCCGCAGGTCGCGCTCAACTGGGTGGCGACGCAGCCGGGGATCGCCACGGTCATCCTCGGTGCGACGACGCTTGCCCAGATCAAGGACAATCTTGGCGCGCTGGATTTCGAGATTCCGCTAGGGCTTCGCGACCGGCTGGATGCGGTCAGCAGAACGCCGGCGCCGTTCCCCTATTCCTATTTCGGATCGCTGATACAGGCGCGCGTCACCGGTGGTGCGGCAACCGGCGACAAGCCCCCCGGCTACGCAACGCCGGTGCTTGTCGAGGGCGAGCCGGCCAGCGTGTCGAACGACTGATCGATGCCGCAGCTTGCCACCAATTTGCCGGTCGGGGGGGGGGGGGGGGGGGGCGGGGGGGGGGGGGGGGGGGGGGG